>CAYOTZ010000127.1:0-2779 GCA_964407035.1 uncultured Methanosarcinales archaeon
GAGTTCCTCATGCTTGTCATAAATCTCTCACCAAATAAATAATTTACGAAACCTTTATTAAATATATTTAATATTTCCTAAGCAACATGGTCAACCTTTACTCAGAGCCAGGATGTTTTATTGCAACTGCTGCCTATGGCTCAGAGTACGCACCGCAACTAGACACTCTACGCAAATTTAGGGATAAACTGCTATTACCAAGCAAAATAGGTGCTCAGTTGGTTAGAGTGAGTACAATTCTCCATTAATCGCTTTAGGTTGGGCATCTCACCTTTTTCCAGTAAAGGCTTTATATTGCTCCACTCAGCACCGTCCCAACACACAACAAGCACTTTTGGTGATAATGCTTCTCTGCTTCAGACATGATCAAGCCAAGCATCAACAGCATGATTAATATAATTTTTGATTTCATCTTGCCCAATAACCTTTATTTTTTAAGAGTGCTTTCATTTCAGGAGTTAGATTTAAACGATTGTTATCCCAAAAAAGAGGCAAAGAGTCAAAATAAATGTCAAGTTCTTTAGTTAAGTTAGTACATATTTCTGAAAATTTCTCACATAAGTTTATCTTCTCTTTCTTATCCTGTAATAGATTATAAAGCTCTCTTTTATTTGTATCCAGATTAACAATAAGTTTCCAATTTTTAATCATAATAGACCTTAATCTCTGATTCCTGGGTGTCTCACTAAAAACTCGAAGTTCTGTTTTTTTATGGATTAAGGGCATTAAAGATGCCCCTTGAAATCCGTATTCTCTATAAGAGACACCTACAATGTCTAATAGCGTAGGTGTTAAATCAAGTAATCTTACATTACCCGAATAATTCAACCTTAATCCAGAAGGAAAATGAATAATCAAGGGAACGTGTAAAACCTCATTGTATAAAGTGAACCCATGCTGAATAGCCCCATGGTCTAACAACTCTTCACCATTTTCAGAAGTGATAACCACAATGGTATTATTCAGTAATCCTGATGTTTTTAAAAAATTAAAAAATTCGCTGGTGGATTGGTCAACCCACCTAATATTATCATCATATAAAGTAATATATTCATTTATTTCATCATTTGATAAATTTATGTAGCCCTTTTTGAAGTATTCTTGTTCCATTAACTTAAATTCTTTATCTGTTCCGTTTATCTTTGTATCAACATTTATTTTAAAGAAGCGATGCCCTTTATTTAGGGGGTTATGTAACTCATATCCATGAATAAGCATAAAAAATCTCTTTCTTTTGTTATTTAGTAACCATTCTTTTGCTAGATTATAATTTTCGGATAATAAAAAGTTGGATTCATTCCACACATCAAATCCCTGATCCATATTGAATTCTCTTGAGAAATACATGCCTCCAGTAAAAGCTACTGTTTTATAGCTATTGTTTTTGAGTATTTCGGCAATAGTCAAAGCACTGTTAGGCATAGGGAGCTCGTTTTTGTTTTTACCAAACAAAGAATAGGGGAGTTGAGAGGTAAAAATAGAAGGAATAGAAGTATATGTATAACTACCCTGAGCATAAGCATTTTCAAAATAAAGTGATTCTTCAGCTAGAGTGGCAAGAAAAGGCGTAGTATTCCTATAGTAATTCTCCATATTCGTATGATCTGCCCGGAAACAAGAAATTATTATTAAAATGATATTACAACTCTCACATTGAGGATTCTGAAATGTAGAGCAACTATTAAATGCAATTAATATTAATATAAAACAAAGCAATTTGAACCTTGACATTTTCATTTCGGTATTCCAAGCTGGTCACAAACTTCCTCATGAAGCTTGTTCGCTTTTAGTTGTAGTTTTGAAACTGCAATCTCTTGTCTAAAGAAGATTGTGTTGGGCCAGTGCTGTGAATAGCTTCTTGCAATTGTATACTGTAAGTTGCGTTTTTCAAACTCTTTGCTCCAGAACTCTGCAAATTTTCTTGCCTCGTGCTTGTTCTCTTCCATTACTATGAATTGGAGCACAAGTTTAAGGTTTGGTCTGGGAATCTTCGCTCTGTAGTCTAAAGTTTTTCTTATATTGGCAACAAGTTGCTTATAGTTACCTCCCTTTCGTATCTTGGCATATAGCTCTGGAGAAGCGGCATCTATGGAGAAATGCAAGGTGTTGTTGCCAACTGCCTTAAATATGAGTTTTAGGGTTTCTTCTGGAAGTATTTGCCCGTTTGTGTGTAATAGCCAGCCGCCGATGTTCTTCATATTTTGGTTGAGGTAAGTTAGCATCTTGTTGAATTCTGGGTTAAGTAAAGGCTCACCCAACCAGAACAATGATAAAACACCAATTTTTATGTCTGATTGGTTTATTGAGTCAATTATGCTTTTGAAGGATTCAAAGGGCAAAAATCTGCGTTGGGTTGTGTGAAATGGTTTTTCTGGGTTTGGGTGACCATGTCTGCGCCTGCCCTCTTCACTCATGTCACACATTATGCATTGCAAGTTGCAAAAATCTGCGAGTTCTATGAGCATTGTGTCTAGGGGTATCGGGTAGGTCATTTTAACCTCTTTATTTGCTCTTCATAAAAGCTATCTGTCACTTCTTTGAAGCCCTTACCAACAATGAAGCTCTGGTTGGCAAGCTTTCTGTAGAATATGAAGTTAGTGTATTTATCGTCAAATTGCTTCATTGTTGCTATTGTGTATTTCATCTTGTGGTGTTTGAAGAATTCTGCCCAGTAATCCCTAAATGTTAACAATTCATGCTTGTTTTCGTCCATAACTATAAACTGGAGTACTGCTGTAATGTTTGGCTTGCCCTTCTTGGCAAGCAGGAACTGCTTTAT
>CAYOTZ010000128.1:0-2775 GCA_964407035.1 uncultured Methanosarcinales archaeon
CACAATTGCAGATGCCATCTTCATCACTGGTTCCCAGTCAGGATCTGTCATCTCTGTAACCAGAACTTCGCCCTGCCTAAACTCATCAATTCTGTGAACGTCCTTGATTATGTGCGCCCTACCAACCCCTATCTTGCTGCCCACTGCTTCGCCTTTCACTATAACCTCGCCTTTTTCTTTCAGTTTGTATCTCTCAATAACATTGTAATCCTTCTGGGAATGAACTGTTTCAGGCCTTGCTTGAACTATAAAAAGCTCGCCAGAATCGCCATCCTTTGCCCACTCTATGTCCATGGGCGTATCCCTGTGATTGATGCTTGAGTAATGTTCCTCAATAATGCAACCCCATTTTGCAAGCTGCAATATCTCTCCTTCTGTAATACTAAATCTGTTTCTGTCTTTTGCTGAAACAATTACATTTTTTGTTGTCTTGGTACCGCCTTTGCTATATATCATTTTCATTTGCTTGGTGCCAAGACGCTTGAAGATAACAGGTCTGTAACCCTGCTTTAGGGTTGGTTTAAAAACATAGAACTGGTCAGGATTGACAGCCCCTTTGACAATGTTCTCGCCCAAACCATAAGAGGAAGTTATATAAACAACATCCCTGAAACCAGAGTCAGTATCCAGAGTAAACATAACACCAGAGGCTGCCTTGTCAGACCTCACCATTTTCTGAATTCCTATGCTTAGTGCAATAGAGAAATGGTCAAAGCCCTTATCCACGCGATAGCTTATAGCCCTGTCAGTGAATAATGATGCAACACACTTTTTACATGCTTCCAATAGCATTACTCTCCCTTTGATGTTGAGGTAGGTTTCCTGTTGCCCGGCAAAACTCGCGCCTGGTAGGTCCTCTGCAGTTGCAGAGCTGCGGACAGCCACATCCACATTATCACCGTACTGCAAGCAGAGATGGTGATATGCTTCCAATATAGCTGATTTCAGCTCTTCAGGAAACTCTGCAGCAAGTATAAGCTCACGAACCCTGTGCCCTAGTATCTCAAGCTGCTTGAGGTTAGAAGTGTCCAAACCAGTAAGCAATTGTTTAAGCTTCTCAAGGAGCTTGGCTTTCTCCATAAAATAACGATAAGCATAAGCTGTAACAGCAAATCCATTAGGTATGTTAACACCCAACTTTGTTAAGCTAGAATACATTTCTCCAAGCGAAGCATTCTTGCCTCCGACAAATTTGACATCTTGATAACCAATCTGATCAAACCATAACACAAAAGCTGTTTCCTTGTTCATAATCAATTCACCTCTTATTTTAGCTTCACTACCCTAATAGGCTTCTTCAAAGCTTTTAGCGCCTGCTTGTAACTCAACAAACCTGCGTGAGCACCTGTTTTCATTATAACGGACTCAGCATTGACCTGTGCCAATTTCAAAGCGAAAGTAAAGTCACGCGGCTTATATATCAACCCAGCCAGGAAGCTAGCGCCAAAGGTGTCTCCTGCACCTGTTACCTCTACTGGCTTTAATTCGCATGCCTTTACATAAAGAAAGAATTTTCCATCGAACAAGCCAGCCCCTTCTTTACCTTCAGTTACTATCACAATTTTGGGACCGCGGTTTCTCAGTGCCTTAAGCTGATTTTTTATCCCTTTTGTTCTCGCAAGTGTGTATGCTTCTATGTGATTTACCATAAAAACATCACAGAGTTTCATTAGCCTTGCCAGGTGCCTGTAGCCCTTTTTGACAACATAATTGCTTGGATTGAACATAACCTTTATCCTTTTTTTATTTGCCAGCTCAGCCAGCTTAACAATTGTTCTAAAAGAAGTGTTCATCATTGAGGTGAAATAGAACCATTTTGTTTTCAATTTTGCTGTATTAAGCTTACTGTAATAAAGATAGTCATTTGCTCCTGAGTACTTGAGTATTGTCCTATCCCGTTCTATTGAGTCAAGAATTATAGAATAACCTGTTTGGTGTTCATCACGAGTTCCTATGAACTCCACATTGTGCTTCTTCAAGTGCTTGATAATCATGTCGCCGTTATTGTCTTTACCAAGATTACCAAGATAAGCAGTGCGCAAACCCAATTTTGAAAGTGCAATGGCAGTGTTGACACCGCCACCGCCAATCCTGAAATTAAGCTGCTTAATAAGCAGTTTCACACCGCTTGGATAAGCTATGTGATCTTCTTCATATTTTCTGGTTTTAATTTTGATAACTTCGTAATCAGTGTCGCCAAAGACATCAATAGTAGAACTCCCGCATGTAATCACATCGAACATAACTTCACCTCTTTATTAAAACTAATAAACTATGCTCGGATTTAAAAATTTTGTGTTGGTGTAAAGAACCCTACAAATATTACTTATTCCATCAATCTGTCATGGAAATTGAGCGCATTGGCTTCTGCTTTTACTTCGTCTGGAAGGCTAAAATAAAGCCGGGATTTCAAGCTCTGCTGCTGGGTTGAATCTATTCTCGCCAATTTATCAACAAAAGCTAATGGATAGGGATAGCCAAGGAACAACAAGTCATTTGCATATTCTTTTAAAACAGAAGCCAGCATGATATATTTGTTTAATTCTAACTCTTTAGGATAAACATCCAGCCTGAATGCATTGTCTGCTGCTCTGTGCAGCTTTACTACAAGCATATCTGCAGGATGAAGCCCGCTGTTAGAGCTTGCCAACGGATAGTATAGCCATGGGCAATCAGGCCCGAACCTCAGGAGATGGTTAACAAGCGGCCAATTGTTCTCAAGCACAAGATTGCATGTCTTCGATAGCCCAAGCACATAATCTGCCTTTTTGAACA
>CAYOTZ010000129.1:0-2768 GCA_964407035.1 uncultured Methanosarcinales archaeon
CTTGGTTTCTTGTAAAAGTTGAGCTGCTTTTCAAGTGTTGTTATAATATTGCTTACAATTCCTTCAAGACCATCATCCAACGTGTTATGAGCTAGTTCCAAGATCGCATCCAAAGTTGCATTTCGTTTTTCTGGTTGCCTGTCTGTAAGCTTATCAATTAGATACTTTATTGCGTCCTGCCTTTCACCAATAGGTAAACTGTCTGTGTACCAATCCTCAACATAAACAGCCATAAAGAAATCACCAAGCTTCATTCTTGCCTCTTTAGGAATTTCTATACTAAGCGTTCTCCCAACAATTAAAGCAGTATAAGAGATAAAAGCGTGATATAGTGTAACTCCATATTCGCTTGTAAGAAGTTTGTCCAGCTCTGGTTGGCCCGTTAACAACCTTTGCTTTCTTTCTTCAAAATGGTGCAATGATTCCAGCTTGTTAGCCTCATACTCTCGGGATAAGTTCCACATGTTTAAATAAAAAACATGTTGACTTAAAAAGGTTACTACTTACAAGAGATTATTTCTTCATCTCCAAGATATCCTGCACCACATCTGCTATCTTAAATGCGCCGAGAACATCAGGCATCATGACCAGGTCAGCCCCAATCTTTTCCATATGTTCTACAAACTGGTAATGGTCCGTCTTCGCAATAACCTTTAAATTAGGATTGAGCTTTTTCGCTAATGAAGCAAGCAGCATATTCGCGCCTTCTTGCTCTAGCACAGCAACGAGCACATCTGCGTGCTTTATCCTTGCCTTTAGTAGGTCATCTTCTTCTAAAGGGCTCCCTTCTATTACGAGAAATCCTTTTGCTCTCGGCTCAGCCAAACCTCTTATATTGTCGTCCACAATAACAAAAGGGATGTTCTCTGCGTCAAGTTTCACAGCCACATTATTACCAACAGTATTGGCACCACAAATAATAACATGATTCTTGAGTTTATTGATTTTGCTCATTTTTCTTCCCTCCATAAGTTCATATTTAAGGCCTCCTCCATATATAATGGACATGAGAGTTACAATTATGTAAAAACCAAGGAATGCTCCTGCTATTGAAAGAAACGAAACAGCTAATGAATCATAACTGTATTTTGGAAAGTGGGTGATGATATGAAAACTCTCGACAAGTGCAAATGAAACAGGATATCCTTTTTCTATGAGAATAACAGAAGTAATGATAACAAGAGCAAGGATTATCAAAAGAGTAATAAAAACATTCTTAAAGGTAGTGTAGTGCTTCTGCTCAAGTTCCTTTTGACTAATGTGTTCCATTCTATGCCTCGAGTGCAGCTTTCACCTTTTTCAAGAGATCCTTTTTCTCAAAATTCTTAAAAAGATAAAACTTTATACCTATCTTTTCGCTCCTAAGCTTTACTTCTTTGTTGAACTCAACACTGATAAGTATAATGGGCAATTTCTTGTTCTTGGATTTTAATCTGCGTGCGAGTTCAATGCCATCCATACCCGGCATCATAAAATCTGTGATAACAACAGCTGGATGGTGCTCATCAAACAGCTTTAATGCTTCATCTCCATTAGCTGCTTCCACCACAGAATAACCTGCCTCTGTAAGCGCATGTGCAAGAAGGGCTCGTGTAAGCCTAGAATCGTCAACAACCATTATTTTTTGGTTTGCCATCTTAACCTCCTTTTTATAAGAATTCTAATTAGGATATATTTAAAGATTTTGATAGTTTTTTTTTATTTTATAATGGTAAAAAACAAAAGGTTTAAATATATGCTTATGTTATTATTTTTTTGGGTGATACTATGAAGAAAGGTCTCGCAAAAATAGTGAGTGTGTTGGCTGCTTCTGCCACTATTGCTACTCTATCTGGTTGTATAAAGCCAAGCGTTATAGAACCAGAACCAGAGCCAGAGCCAACTCCTCCTGTAACAAAGGTAATTGCTCAGATTCCACAACAAGATTGGGAAACCAAACTTGGTCTTTTTATTGGCGATTTTGTCAGTGACGGGCAATTCGGACAGGACGGTTCGCCTGATATCGGCTATATTCTTCAGGAGAACCGTAACCTTTACGCTATGGAAGGTAACAGTAGCTTCTTGTCTCCAAAAGCTATCTTAAGGCATTCTAAGTTTGGAGATAGGGTAAGAAAATCAGGTGTTGGTTGGGCTGCTTATGATTATGACCATGATGGTGATCCAGACCTTTTCAAACTTAACATCAATGAAAGCTGGATCCAGCTTCTTGAGAATTTAGGAAATGGGAACTTTAAGCATCTGGAAGTGTTTGCTACATTCCCTCTAGGAAATCTACTACCCCTCCCAGGTTATACTCACTGGAACTGTGAAGTTGGGTTAGCTGCCTATGACAGGAATAATGACGGGTTGGTTGATTTTGATATTGCATTGCCCACAAGTCCTCCTGACCAGAGTTGTAGTTCTCCAACTGGTTGCAAAAGTGGTAGCTGTAACGAGATAAGCATTTATCACTTGGAGAATCTCGGCGGTGGAAGCTTTGCATTGCATCCTGGCCCTATACTCAAATTGAAAGGTTATAGATGGAATAGCGGATGGGATATAGCAAGGTACGACTTTGACAGTGATGGATTGCCAGACTTGTTTGTTGTCAAAGGCAGTACTGGTAATGTAATTGTTTACTTCAACAGAGGCAACTTGTGATTGTTATTACACTTTTTAATTTTTTAAAAAGCTTAAAGAAAATGGATTTTCTTGCCTTCTAAAATAGCAGGTGTAAGCTCTGACGAGCTTAACCCACTTAATTGCAGCAAGTTCTATTGCCATTAAAA
>CAYOTZ010000130.1:0-2705 GCA_964407035.1 uncultured Methanosarcinales archaeon
ATCCTGATACTCTCCCAAGTATTTTATTTCCAACTTCAATCAATGATTGAATTTCCTTATTATTTGGCTCTTTTAATAAAAAAAGCATCAGAGTATAAACGATTACTCCCGCACAAATTCCTAAAATTAGATTTATCACTGTAGATGAAGTTACACTATTACTAATTAGATAAACCACAACTCCCATAACAGACGATGCTATTACTGCCCTTGCCAAAGATCTGAAGGGAAATTCCCAAACAAAATACCTTCTTGATGAAATAACCATAATCGCCAGAAGAACTGTGTAGCCAATCAATGTTGTGACTGCAGCTGCCATATATCCATATCTTGGAACAAAGATTAGATTAAGGCCAACATTCACCAATCCAGAAACGACAATGGCAATCATTATAAAGTGGGTTTTCTTGTAAAAAACAAAACCGGCTTGAAATCGTTGTTGTAGCCCAAGAAATAGACCCCCCAATGCAACAAAGGGCATAATCCGGAAACCATCGCGATACCCAGCACCTGTGAACACCTCAATGATCGGGCGTGATAAAATACTTATCCCAACTATAGCAGGAATACAGAGCAATAAATAATATCGAGTTACAGAACTTATAAAGTCTTGTGATTTCTGCTCTCCCTCTTTTTCCCAAACTATTACACTAATTGGACCGGACGACAGTAAAAATAGGGAAGCAAGCAGGAGAATGCTTTTTTCAGAAATGGAATAGCTCGCTGAGTATATACCTACTTCACGAGCCCCTCGAGATAGTTCAAGAATGTATCTATCAGATAAACTTAATATCCAAGCAGCCAAGTTGGCAACTACAAGGGGGAAGCTATATTTAGCCATTTCTTTAGTGAGAATGATTGACGTTTTGCCTCTAACAAGTTGCCTTTCAATTGCAACTTTCCAAAGGATCGGAAATGCAAAAGATATTGCCAAAATAGAACCCCATAACAATCCTTCAACACCCAAACCAAATAATAGCACCAGTGCTATACCAATCCCTAAACCAGCCACACTTTTCCAAACAAAGAAACCACTGTATAAGCCTGCTTTTCGTTTAGCCCGCAAGAAATTCTGCAGTACTTGAAACGTGGCATTTAAAACAAAAACTGCTATTCCGACTAGCATAAGGTGGTACAATTGATCATCAAATGCTTTTTTAACAATGAAAAGTGTACTCCCAAAGATCAAGGCTAGTGATAAAACAGAAATACAAAGCCAAATTATCACTGTGGAATATATATCTTGTAACCTGCCATCACGCTCATAAGCAGGATAGAATCTTATGATAGCCATGCTCAACCAGCCAACTATAGTTGTCATCACAGAAACAGTTGCTAAAACCAGCACATAATTGCCATATTCCCCCGGAGGGAAAAGGCGGGTAAGGATAGGTATAGTAATCAGCCCTACGATGGCCGGTGCAACCTGCGCAGGGAGGTACTTCGCCAGGTCTTGCGCGAAACCACGAATCATGTTTTCTCCGTTAGTTCCTTGAGCTTTCGCCTAATAATCGCGGCATAACACTTGAGACAAAACGGAGATATAATCCAGCGTATACATTGCAAGAAATGTCTAAAGCCGTATCGCTTAATCCGGAGGATAAAAGATTTTAAGTTTTCTGTAAGATATTCTTTTGCGATCTGCTCAAACCACCAGTTTTCAGTTATGGATCCGTTATTAAGTGGCTCAGATACACAGGAGATAAAACTTCGTATCTCATTCTGAGTTTTTTCACAAGGTATTGAAGGCAAAAAATTATCTGTTATTTCTATAGGAATAACATCATAAGCTTCAATCTCCTGCTTATTTATCCTAATTTTGAGTATGAACGATTGATTCGTTCTTTTATTATTTTCATTTGAGCATTCTTTGGGATCAAATGCAAACTGAAAATTTCCAAGAGAATAAGCAATTAAACCTGACTTATACTTTTCTATCCCTTGAATCACATGGGGATGATGTCCTAAGATTACAGTAGCTCCAACGTCGATAAGTCTCCGAGCTAAAACCAATTGCTTGGGAGAAGGATAGAAAACCTTCTCTATTCCCCAATGTAGCGAGATTATGATATGATCACATTTTTGTTTTATGCATTCAATATCTTTCATAATATCTGGCAGATGTATTCTGTTGATCCAAATCCCTTGTTCAGGAGCACATAATCCCCCACCGTATCCTAAAAATCCAAGCCTTATCCCCTTTCTTTCGACTACTGCCCAAGAATTGTTAAATGTTTTGTTCCTTGCCTCAATGAAGAGCAAGCCATGATTATTCAATACCTTCAGCGTATCATGAACCCCCCTGGGCCCTCTATCCAGGATGTGATTATTGGCTACATTCAAAACGTCAAACCCTGCTCTAACTAAATGTACAACCTTATCAGGCGAGGTGTTCAAAACTGTCGCCTTCTCCACTAGGTTACCACGGTTGGAGATGACCGTTTCTAGATTTCCAAAGAGTACATCTTTCTCTGCAAGAGCTACTTTGACAGAATCAAATGGTGGCTTATTGTTTAAGGTCTGCAGAGATATGTCGCCTACTGCAATTAACGTTAATGAGGTCATCTAATAACTCTTTAGAGAAAGTGGAGTATCGTCATCCGATTGATGTCATTCCTTTAGTAATAAGGATGTTATTAAAGGTAACATTCTATGCCATTAGCTTATATTTAAGGCCGTCACTCCCTTTTCAAGCAAATCACGGG
>CAYOTZ010000131.1:0-2696 GCA_964407035.1 uncultured Methanosarcinales archaeon
CATAGGAACACTTGGACTTGCATGGCTTAGTCGGACCCCAATAGCAGCGCCCTCCCGCAGGATCAACGGGTATTAGGCCGCAAGAAAGCATTTTTGGCTGCTAATGAGCACCAAATTCCTGCCTCATGCTTAATATGATTATTAAGCACTCATCTCTGAAGATTGAGAAGGTGATTAGAGTATAAAATGCTAATCTGAAGGCATTTTTAAAGCTTTCGGAGTTACTTCCTCTTGCGCAATCTCTTCTTCTTTCTGATACGCTTCTTCATCCACTTCCAGCGCATCCTGTTCTTCTTCTTCCAGCGTCGGGAACTCCGTTTCATTAAACTACCTCTTCTATGTGGAACAACAATCTATTTAAAAAATTTGTGTATATCACAAGTGAAACAATTAAACACTAAACTCAGTTTTACATTTGAAGGTTAATTTTTAATAATGCTTCTAAAAAGCTTATCATACTGAGAAACTACACTGCTCCAGCTGAATTTTCTGGCATATTCTCTTGCGTTCTTTCTGTAAGATTCAATAAGCTTCCTATTTCCAAGCAAAGTGTCTATTGCCTCTGCTAATGCTATTGGATTGGGTTTAGTTACAATCCCAACATCTTTCCCCATCAATATATCTTTAGATGCTTCCATTTCATAGGTTACAACAGGCGTCCCTGAAGCAAGAGCCTCACAGAATACTATTCCAAAGCCCTCATACTTAGAAGTCAAAGCAAAAATGTCAGCAGAGGCATAATACTTTGGTAGCTCTTCATTATGTATGAAGCCAGCAAGTATGACCTTTGACTCAAGCCTATAATGCTTAATCAGGTTAGCTAGATTTTCATATTCTGGACCTTTTCCACCAATGATCACCTTCGTGTTAGGAGTTTTAATATATCTTGCTGCTTTGATAAGGTCGCCTATGTTCTTCCTCTTGTCTAATCTTGAAACAGTAAGCACAAGATTATCACAGTTGTACTTCTCCTTGATTTTGGGTGTTTTAAACTTAGGATGGAACTGGGTTAAGCTAACACCATTAGGTATTATCTTTACCTGATGCATACCAAGCGATTCCAAAAAAGATTTCTGTGTTTTACCTGTCGCAACCAAGACATCAGCTCTGCTGTAGAACCAAGCCAATAGCAAGTTAACGAAAAAAGGATTTTCTTTTGAGGAGGTCACCCCACCTGTGCCATAGTGGTGCTCTGTAACTACCAGGGGTAGCTTGTATTTTCTCTTAAGCCAATATCCAACAAAACAACTTGGCAAGCCATAAGACACATGAGCAATATCATAGTGTTTAGAAGCAAATTTCCTAATCTTGAGGTACTCAAAAAACTGATAGAGCAAAAACTTGGCAACTCTGTGTTTGATTTTTGGACCCACCCTGTAAACATTTATTCCATCTATTCTCTCAAACCTCTTGGCTCCAATAGAATTCGGTGTAATAAGCTCAATCTTGTAACCTTTTCTTGCAAGTCCGGAATATACCTCATAAAAACTTCTTTCAGCCCCTCCCATCATAGGATAAAAAGTAGGCACAATCGCAAGCAACTTTATTCTCTTTACCATTTTATTCCACAGTAATAAAAAGCAATAGAGGTTAGTATTATCTTAAATATATTTCCATAAAGTAAATCCAAAAAACTAATCAAAAAGGCAGATACTTAACTTTTAATGTATCCATAAATATAACCATAGCGTAATCCCCAACAAGTTTTGGGAATTTAAAGCGTAAGGAATTAATAAAATCAAATAGTTGCACATTAGATTTCACCATTATTTCTATATCCAAGTCCCCTGGTATTCCAATACCCTCTACTTCATAGATTACAACAGGAGATGATTTTATAAACATTCTAAGTCCTTTTAATGCGTCTTTTGAGATATTATAGAGATTAATGAATAACTTATAATATGTGTAGCCAAGGATATTATGATCAATTATTGGTCTGTAACCAGCGATTAAACCAAATTTTTCCATTCTTGCTATCCTGTATCCCACAACCTTTGGTGAAACACCAATCTCTGAAGCTATTCTAACAAGGGGGATTCTCGCAGATTCGCATAAAACAGTAAGTATAGCCTTATCTATTTCGTCTATCTTCACTCTGTGCTTTGGTTCTGTAATATGGATCTCTTTTGTTTGATTTGTACCAACAAAATATCTGTTTTGATAATAAATAACATCTGTGGTAATTGTGGCTATATCCTTCTTGAGATATTGACCAAACATCTCCTCAACCTCTTGCTTAAACTCCTTAAATTCTGTAATACTTCTCACCCACACAGCAACAAGCAGGTCAAACATTCCTTGCATCTCAAAGAGCCAGAATACTTTTTTATGTTTAAGTAAATAAGCAATTATCTCTTTTCGCTTTGCTATTGTTACATTCTGGAGTGTGATTAGCAACCTACAGTATAAATATCCAAGTTTTGGTAGATTAATCACTGGGTAAAAGCCGCGTATAACCCCACTTTTAATCAATGATTTTAGTTTGTACTCCACTCCCTGCTTGCTCATACCCACCTCTCTTGCAAGCTCAGACAGGGTTGCCCTAGCATTAAAGTCAAGAGCAAAGAGCAGCCGCCTCTCTTTGGCATCAAGCCCAATCACTCTCTTGCCTGTGTCAGGCAAAATTTTGTACATATTTAAGACAAGATAACTTTTTAATTTAAAAATCTTTCTTTTTGTAAATAAAAATAGAG
>CAYOTZ010000132.1:0-2695 GCA_964407035.1 uncultured Methanosarcinales archaeon
CAATGTATTGGTTAACATTCAAGCCGAGTCACTTTTGGAGCAAACCCTAGCAAAACTGGAGAGGGCACATAAGCTCTACTCAAACATCATTCTATAGTTGAAGAAGAGCTGTTTTTTTGTTTCCTCTTCATCCAAGCACTTTATTTCTGCTATCTTCTTTACTGTGTGAGTGACATTTTTAGGTTCGTTTATTATTCCTCTTTCTGGACCTAAAAAGGGGCTGTCTGTTTCTGTGAGCAGCTGTTTTATCGGCACAAGCTTGACTAAGTGTTGGAAGTTTCTTAAGTAGTTTATTGCTGGCGGGATGCTAAAGCTCCAACCCTCAGCAATCGCTTTTTTAGCTAAACTCAGCTTGCCTGTGAAGCAGTGTAGCACAATTTTGCTAAGCTTGGATTCCTTTAGTGCTGCTATACACGCTTTTTCTGTCTGTCTGGTGTGGGCTATAACTGGCAGGTTGAGCTGTTTGGCTAGCTTGAGAAATAAGCAGAAAACTTCTGCCTGCTTTTTCATATTCTTGCCATGCTTGCCGTCCATCCCAATCTCGCTTATTGCTATTGGCTTGTGCTGTTTTATCCATTCTATTTCCCTTTTTATGACTTCTATAGGAGTTTGCTCTGCATCTGTCGGGTAAAAGCCAAAAGCGGGCTTGACTAAATCGTGCTGCTGGCTTAGCTTTAGGGTTGCCCTATTACTCTCTATATTGAGTCCGCAGTTTATTATTGCCACTACTCCGGCAGATTTCGCTCTTTCAATGATTTTTTCAACAGGTTCTTTGAAGCCCTCGTAATCCAAATGACAGTGCACATCAAACAGCATACTCTCTTGAGAAGTCCAAGCTATTTATAAAGGTTTGTTGCAGTTCAGGCAGATATGGGTTTTTAACTTATCATCGTATTTTGTGTTCACTCCATAATCTATTACAGTGCCGCAATTCGGACACCTTGGTTCCAAAACCTCCATAGAGTAAAGGTAATTAGGCATAGTTAGACATCTCCCCAAAAATAATTTATTGTAACTTTAGTTTAAATATTTTGCTGTTTCTTCGTTGTGATAGTTACATTACTAAATTCTATGCGTAAGGTTACTCTATTGTATAGTTGTTATGTGCAATTCGAATACCTAGCTTTTCAGAAAGGTCTTTCATGGGCATCCAACTATAAATTATTTTTGCTATTATACTAAATCTCTGGACAGATTCACTTTTTAAGGAAGAACAAACTACTGTCAGACCCAACAAAAATCCGAATCTCTTGTCTTTCCAATAGTTTTCATAATAATAGAAATGTTGTGTATTCCTACAGAAGAGAAAAATCTTGAAGAGAAATTTGACAATAAGTATGTTGATTATAAAAAGAAAGCAAGGCTCGTTATGTGCCTTTAGATTGTGTGAATGGTATATTTTAAAAAAATTTTCGGCTTGCCAAGAATTTCTTGGAAGACTTTAGCTTCTTCATCCTCGCTCGTTGTGGCTTCATTAAATCGCATACTTTAAATCAAAACACCTTCTTATAAACGCCTCTCGTTTGTTTTCTGACTTGAGCTTCACAGAAAACTTTGATATACTCGGTTTCAACATAACGGATTTTGTCGAGTAGTATTTTTGGGAGTTTCAGAATATTCACAAAAGATTTATTAAGTATTAGCTCTGTTTGGCTGCCTATGAAAGTTGCAATTCTTCATTACAAATATGGTACAGATGGTGTTTCTCTTGAGATACAGAAGCGGTTGAAGGTATTGAGAGCACTGAGAGTAAAGCCATTTGTTATTGCTGGTTCAGGCACACCAGATGCGTTTGCGAAATCACTTGATGGAGCTGCAAGAGGTGTAATGCTGTTCAACAGATACGCTTTTGAAACATATCAAGCAGCAAAAGCAAGAACATCATACAAAAAGCTCAAGAAAAGGGCAAAGGGTGAACTCTTGAAAATACTCTCTGAGATAAAACCAGATTTCTTAATAATACACAATATCTTCTCTCTTGCCTACAATTTACCTGTTTCAGCTGCTCTTAAAGAAATAATTGAGGAAAAGAATCTCAAGTCAGAAGCAATCCACCATGATTTTTGGTGGGATAGGGACATTTTTAATACAAGACTAGGTTTTGTGAGAGAGCTGATGCTCGAGTTATTACCTCCTTACTCTTCACAGATTGTTTCGCATGTGGTTATCAACTCTATTGAATATGAAAAACTATTGAAACGAAAAGGTATAAAGTCAAAGCTTTTTGGTGACTTGTTCGATTTTGAAGAGGCAAACACAGTTCCTGCAAATGAAATGAGGAAGAGGTTGAAATTGCGGGGTGTAGTGTTTCTCCAAGCAACTAGAATTGTGAGACGAAAGGCAATCGAAGTGACAATAGATTTAGTAAGAAAGTTCAAGCAGGAGACAGGCAACAATGCTTTAATACTCTTGACTAACCCTCCTGAGAGGTATGTAAACAAAGAGTACTTTGACCAAATTAAGAAATATGCTAAGCAGAACTCTGTGCGTCTTGTGGCTGCCTTTGAGAGGACAAAAGACATACCATTCTTTGAGTTTTACAAGGTGGCTGATTTCGTAGCTTATCCTAGTATAAATGAGGGGTTTGGCAACCAGTTTCTTGAAGCTGTTTTTTATAGGAAGCTGCCAATCGTGTTTGAATATGAGGTTTTCAAAAAGGATATAAAACCAGAGGGTTACAGCTTTATCTCGCTTG
>CAYOTZ010000133.1:0-2650 GCA_964407035.1 uncultured Methanosarcinales archaeon
TGTGGCTTTTCCTAGCTCTAAGCTTGGCATATTCAAGCATTAGCTCTAAGCTTGAAAACTCAACTGGCTTATTGGACAATGCCTTTCGCACTGCTTCTCTCACCACCCAAACACCAAGTGGAATTGAATACTCGTCTGTTATTATTCTGATTGCAAGCACTGCTGCCTGACGCTTCATTGCAATTAGCTTTTCTGTAATAGCCAGGCGGGCTGCATAGTAACCACCTGCAGTTCTATCAGCGTACTGAGTCCTACTATTGCAACTCTCGTAGTCAGTCACATATTGGCTGCTGCTAGCCATCATCTCAAACAGTTCGTAAGAGAAGTTATCCGGTATTAACAGTATAATGTAGTAATTACCAAGATAGCCACCGTAGAAAACTAAGTAACTAGTATAGTCAAAATCCTTTATCTTTGCTATGTTCTGCTTGCTTAAAGTATCGTCAATTGCTGTAATGCTCCATCTCGTAGGCACGAGTTTGCGATTTTTCTTTCTGCCCAGCAGCCCGATACTGAGCAACCTTGTGAGATAACTTTCATCCAGACCCCTTTTCCTGAGCAGGTTTATTGCGCTTGTTGCTTTTAGCTCCTGGTCGCTTACAACCTTGTCTACAACTTTCGGCACTCTG
Organism: uncultured Methanosarcinales archaeon; assembly: GCA_964407035.1. GTDB lineage: Archaea > Nanobdellota > Nanobdellia > Woesearchaeales > B29-G15 > B29-G15. The sequence continues at coordinate 630 of CAYOTZ010000133.1, forward strand.
CTGTTATCAACAAGCTCCAATGAGTTTAGCTTTGCTGACGGTCCAATAGGAGCTACCTCTGGTGTGAAAGAAAACCTCAACTTGGGCTTATCGCCGAGTTTCATTTCAAAAGACACTGGCTTGGCTGACATGGACAGCTCCTGAATTCTGTTGAGCAATCTCTCTGCATTAACAAGCTTAATGTTTGAGTTTAACAGCCCTGTTCTTAGAGAAACAATCTTAGATATACCGTAGCCCTTGCTCGCCCATTTTCTTGGGGTGTCATACTCCCAATCCTCTTCTCTGTTTATAGGTGCCAAAACTCCCACATTTATGTTGGGATAGTTGAATCTTGACACAAATGGAATGCGAGAGACTGAACTTATCTCACTGTTGAGTTTCTCTACCCTTGAACTAATCTTTAACTTGAGATACAAAGGGCATACCTCTGTCTTGCAGTAGACCTTGGGCCATCTGCCCTTGCAGTACAGGCACTTGTTACTCAATTTCACAGATAATAGTAATGAAAACTGGCTTTTAAATCTATACAAATTTTATATATGAGTTATGCTTTTTTTTAGTTATGAAGAAAGAAACTGTATATGTGTGCCCGAAATGCGGGAGTACTGAGTGGAGATTCGCCAATCCAGTAAAGCCGTCAGAATGCGCTATCAATTTCCCAGGGATGGTGAATAATTTTCTGGAGTGTAACAATTGCGGTTACATTGGCATATTCTTTGAAGTCAACAGGAAACAGTTGAAAAGCTTAAAGTTTAAAAAGGCGTGAATTTTCTCGTGCTTGAGGAGCCCCGTGGTGTAGAGGCCAAGCATTCAGCCCTTTGGAGGCTGAGACCGCGGTTCGAATCCGCGCGGGGCTATTCTCTACTCATGGTGTAGTTCATTAAGAATCATAGCCAAGCAATCCTGCTAGCATATGTGACTCGCCAGCTCTGCTGATTATCTTTGGTTGACTATGACTTGGATTCAGCTGGTTTTGGCTTGGATTCCACAACCTCTTCTTTACTCTTAACAAAACTGGAGCGCCCCTGTTTGCTGGTTAATGCGTCTGGCTCAAAGAACCTGAACTCACGCACAACAACTGTCCTTACTGGATAAATCTTGTTTAGCGCCTTTCTCAACTCTCTCTGAAGTTTGTTGTGAATAATTGATTCGAATATTGTAATAAAAGGGTTAGAGCTGAGCTGGCTTTTTAGCATCTCTTCTGCTTTTGCCCTTATCTTCTTCTGAACTGCTGCATAGGTGTTGTTCAATGTGGTTATAACAAGCTTTATTACGATCTTTTTGCCCTCTTTTGTAGCATCCACAACCCTCACATCTATTCTATTAGAGCGTCGTTTCACGATTCTCTTTATTGTTGCTGGACTGAGCTTATAGCCAAAAGCATCTGCTTCAGCTGTTTGGCCAGAGATAGAAGTAATCTGAAATGTAACATGAGCATCTTGATGCTTGAAATCCCTGGTGAGCGTCATCAAGCTAACAGTAAGTTTTCTGTTAAGCAATGTTTCTATTGACTTACAGGGTATCTCACCAATCTCAGTTGACTTAAACACCTGCTTGGCGATAACAGGGTACCACTTCTTTGCCCTCCTCCTTGCAGCTTCTGACCTTTTTCTTGGCATTAGCAAATGGTTGAAAGCATTTCTTTATAAAGCTTTTCATTAATGAATTGAAGAGTGACTAATTACGAAAATGAAGTTGCTCCAACCTAATATTTAAACCAAAAGCTTTAAAAAACCACAGCTTATGCAAATTGATAAGCCAAAACAGGTTACCCTGATTCCAAAAGCTCCTTTAATGAGAATATTCAAGAAGCAAGGCACAGAAAGAGTAAGCGACAGGGCAGTACAGCTGTTAGTAAGTTTCCTGACAAAGAACGCAGAGGTTATAGCTGCTAATGCTGTTGAGATTGCCAAACACAGGGGCAGTAGAACAGTGAATGAGGGTGATGTTAGGCTCGCCGCAAAGAGCGGGCCGGTAGTTCAATGGTAGAACGTACCCTTGGCTAGGGTAAGGCTTCGGGT
>CAYOTZ010000134.1:0-2604 GCA_964407035.1 uncultured Methanosarcinales archaeon
ACAAGAGACCATGCTACAAGAAGTTTGCTGAATTGAGTGAAGAAGTAGGTAAACAAGTTGGGCAAATAATCTACAAAATACTCGAGCCTTACTTAAATATTGATGAAAAGAGGAAAGTCAAGCTTAAACGCTTTCTTGAGAATATATCCCCTGCCGGAGACCTATTGGAGAACTTGTTTGATATTAAAGAAGATGAAAGAATACTTGGTATAAAACTCGGCTGGCCTGCTCGGATTTGTTATTTGGCGAGGGTTGCTAAGCTGGGTGTTAAGATAAGCATCTTGGCAAAAGAAAGAGCGCCTTATCTCTGTGCAGCCAGTGTGATTGGAATCTGGAAAGTCAAGCAGGACATAAATCAGATTTTAGAGAAGCAGAAAAAAACAAGAGATTAAGCTCAACAATTTCATGAGGAAATGCCCCGGACGGGATTCGAACCCGTGTCACTGCCTTTCTTCTGTAAACATACACACCGAAAGGGCAGTATGATTGGCCGGACTACACCACCGGGGCTTAAAACAGGCTCTCACACAAAATAGCCTAAATGTGTTAAAATGGGCCCGCGGGGATTTGAACCCCGGACCACTGGTTTTCCTCAAGCTGTACAGAGCACCGCCATATAAGACCAGCGCTCCAACCAGGCTAAGCTACGGGCCCGCACTTCAGCTGAAAAAAAATTAGCTTTATAAAACTTTTGTAATATTACCAAATGCAAAGGCGATTGTTTCCTTTGCCCATCCTGGCAATAAAAGATAATAAGCAATGAGCTGCCTACCGAGAGAATGCTGTCCTGTTTTTGCTCCTTTTTTAATCAAACTCAATGGAATTCTTTGGAGCAATTTTTGAGCTTGCTTTTGGTCTGAACCAAACCATTTCCTTGCTTTAAAAGCGAGCAAGCCTACAGCAAGGACATAAGCCAAATTCTGCCTTAAATAAGTATCATACTTGTTTAACTCTGAGAGTTTATTGCTCTTCAAGCTTTTGATGCAAGCAAAAGCAGCATAAAAGCCAGAGAGCAATGCAAAGGGAATTCCTTCGCCCAAAATAGCAAATGTCAAGCCAGCAGCGTCACCACAAGCAACCACCCTGTGACTGACAGTCCTGTTAATTATGCCGAATGCAGGAACAATTCCTGTAAAACCAATCTTATTTTCTCTCAATTCTGGAAAAAAACTGTTGATTTTATTGAGATACTCTAAAGGGTTATAACCCTTAGCATAAACGCAACAGCCAGCATTGCTAAACTTCCCCCTTGGAAACCTCCAATATACCACTGGCTTGTTGCCTGGGAAGCAGAGCACATTGTAAGCCAGCTTTTTTTGTCTTGTATTGAACAGCCCTCCACTGCAATACAAGAATTCTGGTTTCGTGGTCAGCATACCTAATTGTTTCTGTATACCGTAGTTCGCTCCATTAGCAAGTATAACAAATCTTGAACAGTAGCTTCTTTTATTTGTTAAAACAATCACACTTTTTCTTTCTTGCTTTATAGCTAGCACCTCTTCCTTGAGATGAATGTTTTTGGATAGTGGCTTGGCAAGAAAGTGCTCGAACTTTGGCCTGTTAAGCTGATAATAGCTGAAATTGAAAACCCTCTCTTGATTTCCAATTCTGATTACCTGCTTGCTTATTCTGTGAAGCACAAACTCTGGCTTTGGGTTGAAATATCTTAAAAAGACAGAAGCTCTAACGCCTTCACCGCAACAGAGGGGTTTTCCTATTCTGGGCTTTTTCTCAATAATAAAGTAACTCAACCTATTTTTTTCAAGTTGCCTGCCAGCCATCAAGCCAGCAATAGAGCCACCAACTATTATAACATCAAGCACAAATCAACTAAAATTGACTAGCATAAATAAAAGTTTTGTTGTAAAAAAGCCGGTCATAATGAATGCGACGGCCGGGATTCGAACCCGGGTCACGCCCGTGGCAGGGGCGTATTATACCACTAAACTACCGTCGCGTTCCAATAAAAATATTTAGGTTTCTTATATAATTCTTTTATTATCAAAGAGGAATTATTATACATGGTTAAAATCTTGTTTATAAAGTTTTTTGTTTGGTCTTTCTTATTTTCTAATAGATAAAGGGTTTCACTGCATTTCTATTATCACTTTCCAATAACAAAATTTATAAGTTAACCCTTTTTTACTTTTAATCATGGCAACAATTGATGAGATTGTGAGTACCTTTCGTGAGAATAGGCACCAGATTGAATCTTTAGAAACACCCAAACTCTCTGATGTGGATTTAAGGGCTACCTTTGACTATCTAAGTGGCAAAGACGTTGATATCAGAGTTATTTATGATAGAATCAAGGACTTTCAGCAAAACTTAATCGGAATTGTAGGAGAAGCATCACAATTTGTACCAATAGACGCTACTCTTCTCCATGCCTATCTGACACATGATGCTTTTCATCTTGCATCTGATTTAGAGAACTTAATGATATTATTAAGTTATACTTCATATCCTAGGGAGCTTTATCAACACAATAAAGGTAGGACTGAACAATTTATCTATGGACAAAATAATACTTTTGAAACTATAAAAAGGGCTTATATCTCTCTACTCAAATTATGTGAAGCTATAGTTTTAACTGATATCGGT
>CAYOTZ010000135.1:0-2579 GCA_964407035.1 uncultured Methanosarcinales archaeon
GACAAAGGTTGGTTTTAGAACTTGAAAAACTCAATTCTATTTTTAGCGGCAAAAAACAAAAGCTAGCTAAGCTCAAGTCAAACAAAAGTTACATAAGCAATATGTCTATCTTTGATATTAAGCTCGGTAATTTAGAGGGGAAATTAAAACAACTCAGTAACAAAATAGAAAAGCTCAACAAAGAGCAATCAAAAGTTGAAAAGGCAAAAGAAGCAATCCTAATCAAGAAAGGAATAAAAGTGAGTTATGACAAGCTTAACGAGCAGATAAACAGATTGATTTTAAGGATAAGTAAAATCTCAAAGAAATATGATAGTGCAAAGGCATATCTCGAGTTTCTCAAGCAGGAGCGTAGCTATGTTCTTAACTCGAAAGGGATACTGAATGAGATTTCAGAAATCGATTCAGAACTTGCAGAACTCTACAATACCAATGACAAAATAGCAGCTGAACGAAAACTGCGAGGGCTGAAGAACAAACTGAATTTACTGCTGAAACAGAACAATATGTTTGAAAAATACTACCAGCTCAAGAACGAAATCAGAGCAATAGAACAAAAAATAAGCCAGTTGAAGCAATACTAAATTCCCAAAAATGAATTTACAACTGATGCAGCTACTTTCTGTAAAACAAGGAAAACAGCGTAAGAAGTGGCCATATAGAGTGGCACCAACTTTAACCCACCGCGGATGTTTCCCTTCCTGATTAGAGACACAATAAGTGAGGCGAAGAAAGAGATAATTCCTATTGCATAGCTAGCAAATCTTTGGAAAATCTTCGGGTCTATAGTTGACTGGCCAATATTAAGTGGGAGGTTTATCCCTATATTAGAAGGTCCAGAAAGCCCCATAGAAAAATGACTTAATATTTTAAGGAATTGGGTTGATAATGTGAACAAGCCAGGAGCGACAGCAATTGTAACAAAGCTGACAAAAATTATATAAGTTAAATTAGTGGCTGCCATCTCTTTTTTTAGCTTTTTTGTTTCGATAATGTTTTCGATTACTTTGTCTATGATGTATGTTATTTTACCGCCGCCTTTTATACCCTGTATTATCAGATTGAATGACCTAATCAGCATAGGTGAATTGTATTTTCTTGTAAACTCCTGTAGAGCCTCTCCAACGTCCTCTCCAGTCATTACTTTTTTGGCTGTTATTCTTATCTCGTTTGCTAACACACCGAACTCTGGCTTGACCGCGTTCCATAATGCCTCCTCTAATGTTAAGCCACCCTTAATGTTCTCGGACACCAGGTGCAGGAAGTCTTCAAGAACATCTTCCATTCTCTGAGTCCTAAGGAATATCTTCTGTTCAATATAAAAATAATATATAAGTGCTAATACAAGAATCACAGCAATCTGGGTAACTACCCAAGAAGCGAATGTGATAAAGGCAAGCTTGGCAACACCAGCTGTTCTAATAACAGGAAAAATCTTGAACATATAGATAACATAAGTGATTACCAAACTCAAATAAAAGATGTAACCATAAAGCTTATACGGCACTTCTGTAATTCCCGCTTTTAATAGGTAATTGCCAAGATGAGGTCTAATTCTCTTTGGGATAAATGCTTTGCCGAATTCTTCTGGAAAAAAGAAAAGCTTTTTAGCCATTTTATAGGTTCACCATGGGCCTAGTAGCTTTAATGAATATTATGAAAAACACCTGTAAGCTTCCCAACATGAATAGCAGAAAAAACATAAATCCTGAAGTAATATGTAATGAAAGAAAGCTGCTAAATATCGTCATCAAGGCAACTCCCAAGCTCGGTAATACGCAGCCAAGCACCATATAGAACATCATTATAGAGTTCAGTGTCCTTCCGTAGCTCTTTATCTCTATTATCTGCTGGTTCGTTATATCTTGGAGTGTTGTGTTGAGACCCTGAGCTACTGGAATGCCTGTTCTTAACGAAGTTAAAATCTGCCATAGAATCCTTTGAAACTTTTTTGAAGCATTGTACTCGCGTGCATACTCTATTGCTTCCTCTATGGGTATTCCTGTTTGTATATCATCAACAATCTCTTTGAAGTATTTGGCAGCCACTCCATAGCTCTTTGAAATCTCAATCAATGCATTAAACAGGGGTTGCCCTGACTCGAGCTTTACGAGAAGATACCTACCTGCAAAAAGTATCTCTTTGTTAATCTCTCTTTCTCTCTTTCTAATTATCCCTTTTGGGGCTTGAATTATAAATAGGAATGTAGCTACATAACTCAGAATAAAGGTAAGGAGCACATAAGTTATTGATTTGTTATACCTTAGCAGGAATAGAAGTACGGAAAAGGTAATGCCCAGTGATACAATAAAAGATACCTTGAAAGCGTTGCTGACAAACTCTTTTGGTTTCTGCCTTATTTGGGCTATCTTTAGCTCTTTAACTAATCTTGGGTTTTGCCTAACGAAATAATCTGAGAGTCCCATTATGAAGTGTGAAACCTCTGGAAATAGTACTTGGCTAATACTTTGCCAATGGCATGCACATCAATTATGCCCTTTTCAACGAGCTGCTTTAGTATATATACCTTATTCTTGAGGTCTTTATCCACTTCGTCTTTTGTCATGCCATTGAAAGTG
>CAYOTZ010000136.1:0-2530 GCA_964407035.1 uncultured Methanosarcinales archaeon
TTCCTAACTATGGACGCGATGTTGACGCTGATGTGCAAGAAGTGCAGGATTATTGTGACCGGTAACAAATGCCCTATATGCAACGGAACTGACTTCAGCACTAACATAAAGGGCAGGTTGTTCATAATAGACACAAATAAGTCACATATTGCCAAGATGCTTAATATTAAGGTAAAAGGAGAATACGCAATACGAATATGACAACATTCCAAATCCAAGAGGAAAGGGAAAACATGCTGCTTAATAGAAGGGAATTAAACGGGCTTATACTTTTTGAAGGAGCGACGCCTTCCCGTTATGAAATGAAGCTTGGTCTGGCAAAGCAGCTAAAGATAGACCCTGAGCTTGTTGTCATCAAAAAGGTTAGAAATGTTTTCGGTGAGCGGCAGGTTCTATTCAGGGCTTATGTTTACAAGTCAAAAAAAGCTCTGGAGAACATCAGCAAGGTGCTGTTAAAGAAGAGCAAGGCACCTGAGAAGAAAGAAGAGGGAAAGGAAGCTGAGAAACAAACCGAGTCTACAGAGAGAACAAAGGCAGAGAAAGCATCACAAGCAACTGCAGAAAAGCAAGATCCTAAAGAAAAAGCTCAACAAGAGAAGAAGTCAAAAGAAAAATCTGAGCAGGTTCAGCAAGAGGAACAGAAGCAGGAGGCAAAAGCTGAAAGTAAAGTTGAAGAAACCTCACAGAATAAGAATGAGAAAAAGCAAGAGGTAAAAGCTGAAGATGTCAAAGAAAAACAAGCCGATTCATGAAAAGTATGTAGTAGAGGGCGACGCACTAAAGCGTAAGAACAGGTTCTGCCCAAAATGCGGGCATGGCGTCTTCCTTGCAGAACACAGCAACAGGTTGACCTGTGGCAAGTGCGGCTATATGGAAAAGAAGTAAAATTATTTAAATGTTACATAATTCTTTTTTTCATTATGAGTGTGGTGCGCTTTTTTTCTGAGAATATTCTTGGCAAGCTAAAGTCAGAGATAACATCTTTTGGCAAAACACTTAAAAAAGGTAGCAGGATTGCTATAAAACTGCACATGGGCGAACATGGCAATCTGTTTTATCTGCGGCCCATTTATGCAGCTACAATTGTTGATGCCTTGAAGCAACATAAGCCATTCCTGTTTGACAGTCCTGTTGTTTATAGTGGTGGTAGACACACTCCAGAACTCTACATGGAAACTGCTAAAAGAAATGGTTATTCGAGGGAGACAATAGGAGCGGATATCATCATTTCCAATAGAGGAGTCAAGCTCAGCACAGAGCTTGGAGATTTTGATGCTTGCTACGAAGTTTTGAATTGTGATGCACTCATTGTGTTATCACATTTCAAGGGACACCCGCTCACAAATTTTGGGGGCGCAATTAAGAATATAGGCATGGGTTGCTTCACAAGCCAAAGCAAGGGTAAACTGCATGATATTTGTCGCGCATACATAGCAAACCGGGATGCCTGTATTGGCTGCGGAGCCTGTATTGCTGTCTGCCCTTTTGCTTATCTCAGGTTAAAAGATGACAACAAGATTAAGATGTCTGATTGCGGCGGTTGCTGTGCCTGCGTTAGTGTTTGTCCCACACATGCACTTGAGATGAAGACCGTGCCGCTTAGCAAGGGTTTGGCAGTAGTAACTGCATCCTTTCTAAGAGAGTGCAAAGCAAAGAGCATTCTTTATGTAAATGTGCTTATGGACATTGCAGCAAAATGCGACTGCTGGAATTATGGTTTTCATAATGAGCAGTTGGAGCTTGCTGCCCCAAACCTTGGCATTATGGTCTCTAACAATATAGTTGCCATTGACAAGGCTTCACTGGATTTGGTCAACTCAAAGACAGATGGCAGATTTAGCAGGATTTGGAAAGCGAATGAGATGTGGCAGCTTGAAAAGGCAGCTGATCTGGGTTTGGGCAAATTGGATTATGATTTAAGAATTGTTTGAGATTTATTTTGAGTTCTTTTGTTTCCTTTGAAATATCAGTAAGTCCTCTGTTGTGAGTTTCTTTTTCTTTTTTATCTTCTCCTCTACGCTCATCTCCTTTTCTTTGAGCAACTTGTCTATCTGGGCTTTTTTCTGTGCTGCTTGCTTCATCCTCTCCTCCCTGAGTTTCTCTGTCAATTCCTTAAGCTTTAGCAGCTTTTCCTCAAGTTTCAGTGTTGTTTCATCAAGCCGCTTTTGAAATTCCATGATTTTGTTGTAAAAATCCTGCTTGCCTGATTTTGATTCGTCAAGCTGACTGGCTAACTCAACTAGTTTCTCATGGTGTTTCTGCGATTCCTCTGCTTTTCTCTTTATTTCTTTATGCTTTGCATCGAGGAGTTTCTTCAATCTGTCAATCTCCCTTGAAACATTCGAAATCTTTTTAGAAACATCCTCAATAACATTAGCATCCTCAAGTTGTTTCTTTTTCTCTTTGATTATCTTCATAAGTTTCTGCTCCTTTGTGAATGGCATTACCTCTGTTTCTATCTTGTGCTCAATTGCTGATATCTGCCGCTTGAGACGCATAGGGTCGTCCTTAATATTGTATTTCTCTTTTA
>CAYOTZ010000137.1:0-2489 GCA_964407035.1 uncultured Methanosarcinales archaeon
GTAGTACTCGCTATTGCCGCTAACAGCTATGAGCTGCTATGCACAGCTGGCTTCCCGATGGTATTCACAAGAATACTTACTCTGCACCATCTTTCAATAACCCAGTATTACCTGTATCTTGTGCTTTACAATGTAATATATGTTATACCACTTGTTTTCATTGTAACTTTCTTTACCATAACTCTTGGTGCCAGAAAACTTACAGAAGAGCAGGGAGAAATATTAAAGCTGATAAGTGGCTTAATGATGCTTGGCCTGGGAATTGTTCTTCTCACCAATCCTGCCTGGCTCAACAATGTAATTGCTGCAGCCATACTTCTCGCCAGTGCACTTCTTGTAGCTATAGCCCTAGTGTTCCTGAAAAAGCATTTTTATCAGTTTGGGGGTGAGAAAAAAGATGAAAGCAAATAACTGGGAGTTGCCAGATGACCTGCTTTATAACGATGACAATTCCTGGGTTAAGTTACAAGGTGACACAGCAACTGTAGGGGTAATAGAGCCAGCTGCTAAGAGTGTTGAAGAATTTGTGTTCATCCAGCTTCCTGAAAAAGGAAAAGACATAAAAGAGGGCGAGATCTACGTGTCTCTTGAAGCTGTTAAATGGTCTGGTCACCTGAAAAGTCCAGTGAGCGGCCAGATAACTGAGATAAACGAAGAATTATTCGACGACCCATCACTCATAAACAAACAACCTTACAAGAGCTGGATAATGAAAGTTAAGCTCGCCCATATGCCCAAATCTCTAATGAAAGTTGAGGAAGCTACAGAATGGATAAAACAAAAATACTCTTAACCCTGTTTTTTGTAACTTTATTATTGGGATGTTCTACAAAATCTCCTACTGGTTCTACAACAGAAGAGTTGATAACTAGCAACCAAACAGACAATAATTCAGTAGTAGCATACTCTTTTTGGGGTGATGGTTGTCCTCACTGTGCTGCTATGAAACCCTTTCTTGATGAGATGGAAAAGAAGTACCCTTCACTCAAAGTGAAGATGTTCGAAGTATGGAAGATAAACAAAATGCAGAGTTGTTTTCAAAGATGGTTACTGCATATGATAGCAAACCACAAGACGTACCAACATTCTTTATTGGGGATTACAAACCAATTGTCGGATTTTCTGAATTTATGAAAGAATAACATTGAGTCGAAAATAAAAAATTGTGTTGAAAATGGATGTCCTGATCCCGGGGATAAACTCAAATAGTAATACCTAAGAGATTCCTCTGTTGAAAATCAAAGATTAGTGGATGTTGCAACAATGAAGAAAATGCCCCGGACGGGATTCGAACCCGTGTCACAGCCTCGAGAGGGCCGTATGATTGACCGGACTACACCACCGGGGCATAGTGGAGTAAGAAAACTCAAATTGTTTTTAAATATTTTTGCTGGGGGGAAATTTTAAATATTATTACTATTTAGAAGTAATTATGCTAGAACTGCCAAGCTATCCATCACCAATAGGAAAAGATTATACTAGGTATTACTCTGCAATTGAGGCCTTCAATCGTCAGCTTCAAGAACGAGTTAGAGCAGCATTAATGTATGCAATAGAAGAAACAGCCACTCAACTTGCTATTCTTACCACTGGCAGTGATGGACGATTTGAGAAAGGTCCAAAGTCACTATTAGAAGTAACTGTAATCTGTGAAAACCAACAACTAGTGAGAGATGAAATAAAAAAATTAAGAGAAGTAGTAGGGTCTAACTACAGAGAAAGTATCTTTGAGCCATCATTAGACGTGAAATCATTAGCTACAGATATCTTCTCGTATTTTAATAATGATCCCAGCAGGGTCTATCCTTGCAGAGTAATTGACGGTAGGTTGCTATACGGAAGGTTAAGCTTGTTTTTGTTAGGAAAAGCGAAAATAATATATGAAGTAAAAGGAAAAGAAGGAAAATATATAATTAAGAAAGTAAAAGATAGAAAAAGGATAGCTAAACAAGTAACAACTACTGGAATGGGTAGATTCAAAGGTGAGCGTACTTACTTTGACCTAGAGACCGGGGAAGCATATTATGACGAAGATGAATACCTGTTATCTTTCAAAGTAGGGCCATTAAGATATGTGCAAACCTGGCTTTTGAAGGAATTACTCAATTACATCAGGGCTAGAAGTTTTAATTATGGGAACCAGCTTCTTTTGGATACCCCAAGCAAAATTCCTTCTAAAATACACTTCTTTAATTATGAAGGTGTTATAAATAAAACTGCAGATGAAAGAAGAATCATTATTGATCACTATCTCTACTTTCTATGGTTATACCATATCTCACAATACAATTCACTAAAATTGGGGAATCCTATTACTGAATTTGATTCTAAAGAGGTAAAAAAAAGGTTAACTGATCTTGTTGAACTGATAGGATAAAAACCTCTTAAGAAAGTTTTCATCCCAAACGCCGAGGCTGGGATTCTGAACCCCGCAAATCTTTAAAAAAGATTTGGTAGAAACACAGCAGGTGTAAGCTCTGACGAGCTTA
>CAYOTZ010000138.1:0-2479 GCA_964407035.1 uncultured Methanosarcinales archaeon
TTAGATCCTTTCCTTCATCTTTATACATTTGGACTGTTTGCTTTTGTTTTGGGTGTTGCTGCTGGTCTGACACCTGCAAGGAGAGCAGCAATGATGCCACCTGCAGAAGCGCTACGTGGTTAGCTTTTATATGTGATGAGTTCCTGTGCCTCTTTGCTATGTTTTATATCTTTAAAGCCAGCATTTTTGAGCCGTTTTGCAATATCTATTTTATTTTGTTTGGCTTTGGTTATCCCTGTTTGGGGAATGTAATGGTAGAGTTTACCTTGCCATTTCAATACTCTAAATAATTCTTTATAAAACTCTGTTGAATAGAGTTGTGGAGCTAATTTAGTTGTGGGAGGGTCATGTATTATAGCATCAAATATTTGTGGGTTTAGGCACTTACAGTATCTTGATATATCACCTTTTACTATACCTATTTTCTTTGAACTAAATGCTGTCGCAGAGTGCGGATTAAATCTTGCAAGTTGAAGAATATTTTCGTCTCTTTCAAAGAAAACAACAAAATCAGCATATCTGGCAGCTAATATGGCAGTTCAACCCAATCCGAAACATGTATCTAAGATAAGACCTCTTAGCTTACCTAATGCTTTTATTTTTGATTCAGTATCCCTTTTAGGCGAGACATAGGCTGTACGGTGCATTTTTACAGAAGAAATGGTTACTGTAGGCCAATCTAATGTTGGCATTAGCTTGTAGTATTACTGGGTTTCTTGAGAAAGAAAGGAGAGTTTTACCAGGTTATTGTTGATTATTGCATAGCAGACACCCTCTTTGAAATTTTTGAACTCAGTTAATGGAATAACAGAGTTTCTTAACTTTACGAGTCCATTATCTCTACACATTAATTCCTTAGTTATTCCAATGTCTAATGAGATTTCAAAACAGCCCTATTTTTTTAATAAAAGTAAAACTGCTTCATTCCTTGTGATTATTGGGTAGCTTGCTACAACTCGTACAGGAATTGTTGCTGAGTTTAATTCTTTTTCTGTTAGACAAAGTATCCTGGGTTACTCTATCGTATTCTGTGGTATGATTCCATTACGACTCTAAACAATTCTAATAGAGAGTTTGCTTGGGGTTGGATAAGAATATCTTGTGTAGTGGTGATACCTAATCCTTTCCTTACTTCTGATTCCAACTGGTCTGATAGTTCTATGTTATGTTCTCTATGGGGTACTGCTTCTGGACTTATTCCAATACTAATGGGTATTTCCAGAAATTCGAAGTCGTAAGTTAGAGTCGGTCTCTTGCCTCTACCTACAAAACTCCTCTGGCGAGAAACTGTGTAATAAAATGAGATGTTTAATCTCTTTATATCTTTTTTAATAGCTCTAGTAACTGGATACTCTGATAATACGGTAATTAAAGAACAACTTGGTTCAAATGCGGTTATTATTCTCTCAAGTCCTACTCTTAATAGGATGTCTTGATACTATTAATTAATCCTATTTTTACTAACTAAAGTATTTAGGATTTCTTTCTTTTAACTGTTGAAATTCACTATTTACTCTTTCACATAGCTCCCGTATCTTTTCTGGGTCGGATTGGACATATAAGTAAAATCTATCAGGGGTAGCATACCCTTCTCTTCTCAGCTTTTGTGTGATTAAATTGGATATCGCTTCGGCGTATACGGGGTCTCCTTGCACAATACTATCTGATATTTTCAACTCCAAACCTATCTCTTCAGGCAGTTCTATCTTTCTAATTCTACTAGCACTTGGAAATTGTTTATCCAATGCTCCTGCACGTCCCACTAATGGTGAAACAAAGTCCAGAAACATCCCATCTCTGACTTTAATACCTCTCTTAGTTGCTGAGAATGGCACTTCCCATATAGCTGTTCTACCAATATCCCAATATTCAAAAGATACTAATTCTGAAGTTGATTGTTCTATGGGAGAGGGGTGACCGTATAACTTGTATGGTGCTAACTTTTCGTCCTCTAATCGTTCTCCAAAATATTGAGATAATAACTCTTGCGCTTCGGTAAACAGTGGTTTTTTTCCACCAGTGAATCCAAAATAGGTTAGAATATCCAAGAAATGTTCCACAACGGATGCTAACCATTTCTTGTCCATTGAGAATTTTCTACCCCAAGGTATAGTGTAACCTGGAGTTGCATGAAACTCTAGTTCCAATACCACATCTTCTAAATGCCCTGTAGCGGTAGAGGGCTGACTGTGCATGATGATGCTTTTTGATTTTACTGCAGCCATTCTTGCTTGCTTTATTGCAGCAATAAAAGTATCAGGTCTGGATTCGGTTTTAGGTTCAATGATTTTTACAGTTGCTTTACCCTTTAGCTCACTAATTTCACGCCAGAGACGGGCTGAGAGTTCTGCTTTAATTAGTGAATCTCCTATTTTTAGGAAATACTCAATCCCAGGCCCCCTTATTTCAAAAAATCTTCTTGGGTATGCAGTTAATCTTTTTTCTAATGGTAGAATGCCTCTCTCTTGGAGTAATTGGT
>CAYOTZ010000139.1:0-2462 GCA_964407035.1 uncultured Methanosarcinales archaeon
TCAGTAACAAAATAAGTGAGTCAATGCGGGGTACAAAAATAGTTGACATCAGTCAACTGTCAATAATTTTGTGTAAATTCATTTAAAGCTTTTATTTGAGGGAGGAACATAGCTCTGAGTACTTTTCCCATGGGGGTTTTTCTCTACCATCTCTTCAAATTTACACAAAAAATTTTACACCGCCTATATCCTCGAGTTAACAAACAACTCACGCTCATTAATCTAGAAACACAATTATTTTGAACCTAGCATCAGCAAACAAATTTTAAATAGAAACAATATTTTAAAAATAATAGTTGACATTAATACTTTTTTTTATATAATGTCTATCAATAAAAAGGGAGGTTATAATGAAATTTTCATCTAAGGGAGCGATTAAGTTTTCAAGGTTTTCTATTTATTCGATTGCGCTACATTTTTTTAAGCATACCATCAAATTAAAATGAAAAAATCTTGACATTGGTAATAATTTAAGTGTATTTATTTGTAAATCAAGTAGAGGCTAAATAAATTGAGATTCCAAAAAGGGATTTCATATAATCAAAGAAAAAGATTACTTATTTTAAGTCCCATTTATTTCGTGCTTGTCTCAATTCTCCTTATATCATTTATAGCACCTTATTTGGAATCTCGCCGGCTACCAATTTCTGAATCTTTCTATGGATTGCTTAAACCGTTATGCCACCAATGGCCAACAAGATGCATCTGGGTATTTGGCTCCAATACTGCTCTATGCTCACGCTGTCTAGGAATCTATTTCGCTCTATTGATGACTGCTCTATACTTTGGTATTAAAGGATCAACCCGTATCTTCTGGAAAACCGCTATAATACTAAACCTTCCTGCCCTTATAGATGGCTATACACAAATGAGAGGGTGGCGATCTAGCAATAATTTATTACGTTTAGGGACTGGTCTTCTAGCTGGAATAGGGGTTGGTGTATGTCTATTCCCTATTTACTTAGAAGCCATGTCCCACATAAGAAAGTTGTGGGAAAAAAAATCTTATTGATGATAGACGCAAAAGGGAATATTCCCATTTGTTAAAATTACTAAAATTTAAGGAGGTTTTGTTTTATGAAAAGAGGAAAGGCTTTATTTACGTTAGGGTTAGTCCTCTCATTTTGGGCAATGTGGTTTCTTAACTTTAGTTTTACAGCAACAGCTGCTTATACAGCATTAGCAAAACAAGTAAAGCTGCCAGCTGGGACGCCAGTCATATTAAGGCTTCCAACTAGCATCGACTCCCAATCTGTAAGACAAGGAGACACAATTACTTTCGAGGTTGCTCGAAATGTCACAGTTGATGGGAAGCTTGTAATTCGTCAAGGTGCCATTGCCACAGGCGTAGTAGCCTCAGTTGAAAAACCAGGTATAATCGGAGAACCTGGAAAGTTAATGGTAAATATCCAAAGGGTTAAGGCCGTAGATGGACAAGAAGTTCCTTTAAGAGCCTCCCTCAGTGAGGAGGGAAAGAACAAGCAATTAACAGCTCTGCTTATAGGCATTCTTCTTTGTATACTTGGTCTTTTCCTAATTAAAGGCGGCTCTGCCATTGTTCCCGCTGGGACAGAAGTCAAAGCCTATGTTGATGTTGACGTAATGATAGAAGTCAACACTTAAATTAATTATTAAACACGCAAAATAGTTTAGGATCTCAGGTTCATTTCTTTAGGGACCTGAGCCAAATATTTATTTTCATATATTTGATGAGTTAGTGTAGAATTGTATAATAATTTAGTTTAGTACCAATCTTTGGTAAATTTAAAAGCTATATAATGGATCCAGTACTAATAGTTGAGAATATTTACAAAAAATTTAGAGAGTGCCAAGCTGTCTGCGGAGTAAGCTTTGAAGTCCATGAAGGAGAAATCTTAGGAATTTTGGGACCAAATGGGGCTGGAAAGAGCACGATACTTGCCATAATCACAGGTCTTGTATCTCCAGACAAAGGTACCGTTCGTATTTTTGGCTTTGATTTAAGAACAAACCATAAAGAAGCTAAGAAAAACCTTGGAGTTCTAAATGAAAGGCCAGGATTTTATAACCATCTTTCTGCTATTGCCAATCTCAGACTATTCAGTAAGTTTAAGAATTCAACTCAAGAAGAAGTTACAAATATTTTGGATAAAGTCGGACTGTTTGGACAGAGAAACAAGAGAGTAAGTACCTTTTCTCAAGGCATGCGGAAGCGATTGGGTCTTGCTAATGCCTTAATTGGAAATCCAAAGCTTCTCATCCTAGACGAACCGACCAACGGTCTCGACCCAAAGGGGACAAAAGTCATTTTGGATCTCATCAAAAGTTTGTCTATCAAAAAAAAACTTTCAGCTGTAATATCTAGCAATCAACTTAATGACATTGAATCAATATGCAATCGGGTTCTTTTGATTGACAAAGGCCATGTTCTTTTCTGTGAGTCAGTACAAAAGTTGTTGCAGCCTGTCGAAACTATTTATTTG
>CAYOTZ010000140.1:0-2428 GCA_964407035.1 uncultured Methanosarcinales archaeon
GCTTTGGCACTAAGAAAGCGTGGTGTTATCCTCATATCATGCCCTACCTGCTCGAGGTGCTCTGTGAACCTTATTGAAATTGTTACCAGATTCAAGCAGCTTTCATCCAGCATCCAAACGCCTATTAAAGTTGCAATTATGGGCTGCGAGGTGAATGGGCCTGGTGAAGCAAAGGACGCTGACATCGGTTTGGCTTTTAGTAACAAGCAGGGTTTTTTATTCAGGAAAGGCAAGATAATAACAAAGGTTAGCCAAGAGGAAGCTCTGAGCAAACTGATGACAGAGATTAACAATCTTGTTGGTTCAGCTTAGGCACTTAAACAGTTTCTCCCTCAGCTCTTGAAACTTATTATACTTTGCCTTTACAAGATTTATTGTTTCATTCGGGTCTTCCTTTAGATTGTAAAGCTCATAGCTCTCTGATTCTGGCGAGTATATGAGC
Organism: uncultured Methanosarcinales archaeon; assembly: GCA_964407035.1. Lineage (GTDB taxonomy): Archaea > Nanobdellota > Nanobdellia > Woesearchaeales > B29-G15 > B29-G15. The sequence continues at coordinate 443 of CAYOTZ010000140.1, forward strand.
TTCCAGCCGTCACTGCTTCTTATACTTCTGTAAAAAAAGTTATAAAGGTAATCAGTTTCAGAACATGCATTAAGTTTTAAATCCCTGCCCTGAAGTATTGGTATGATGCTAACCCCTTTTGCCTGATTGCTCAGCTTGTTATTGTTGAGGCCCAAAAGCTTAAGAACAGTTGGTGTTATGTCTATCAAACGGACCTGCTGGCTTATCTTTTTGCCTTGAACTTGGCCAGGCAATCTAATAAAAAGCACAACCTTGAGAAGCTCGTCATACAAGCTTAAGCCGTGGTCGAATGTACCATGTTCCATATAACCGTCACCATGATCGGACATAAAGACAAATATCGTTCTGTTCGTCAAATTGAACTCTTTTATCGCACTGAACAAGGGTTCAATATCACTGTCGAGTAACCTGAGTTTTTCATCATACCAGTCACGCCAGGCACCGAGTTCTTTGCGACTGAGATTGAATTTTTTTTTATAAACAGATAGATTTCTGTAGTAAAGCCATCTCGCAGGGGATATATTATAGCTTTTAGCTTCTTGAGCTGTGAAAAAACTTCCTGAAAAATTCTCAGGCAGCTTATATTTGCCATGGGCTTCGTAACCGTGAACGAATAAAAAGAAGCTTTCGTTGTGGTGCAGCTTTAACCATTCAGCTGCCATTTTAGCTGTCTTGTTAAACCCGTCAAAGCTTTTTGTATCATAGTAAACTTCAAAACCTCGGCTAAAGCCGTATCTGCCAAGCAAGCCAGCATCGCCTGTAAAGGCTGCTGTTTTATACCCGCATCCCTTTAGAGTTTCTGCAAGTGTAACAATATCTGGAGATAAGCTAACTTCCTTAAGCTCCTCTGTGTTCGGCTGTAGCAAATATCTGTTCGTCAATTCGTGCTGATGTGGATAGAGTGAAGTGAACATACTCATAAAAGAAGGTAGTGTCCATGGCGCTTGAGTAACAGCGTTTGCAAAAACATAACTCTGCTCAGCAAACTCGTTGAGCAGAGGAGTTGTATTTCTATCATAACCATAAACAGCCAGTCTGTCGGGCCTGACAGTGTCCAGCCCCACAATGATAACATTTGCATTGGGAAAAACAAGCTCTTCTTTTTGTGAGCAGGAGCATAATAGCAAAACGAATGCTAAAAAGACAAATTCTTTTTTCATATTTGGAAAAGCACTTTTCAATTAATATTTAAAACTTGTGAATTATTAGTTCTAGTAACTTATAGTTGTGTAGAATATATGGCGTTAAGCAAAGCTTTGGCGAAAGCAAAGTTTGGTGAAGGAGTGCAACGAAGTGAGCTGTTTATTCGCTGTTAAGTGAGCCGAGCCGAAGGCGAGAGTGCAACTTGCCGACGAACTCAAAAGGAGTGAGGAAAGTTTTTGCAAGGGCACCAGAAAATTATATACCAAAATATATATTTTGTTTTTCAATAATTAAAAAGCGAGGCTGCGAAACTTTTATAAAGATTACTGAAAAGAGAGGCCAAATTAAATAGATTTAGAATTTCAATTAATAAAACTTTTTTAGTATGAGTAGTAAAATGCCTTTTTCATGGAAGAGACAAATAGAAGAAATAAAGCTAATAAAATGTTTCTTATCAAAAAAGTAAAGCTTACATCTTGATAGTTAAAAAGATTTTTAAAGCTGGTAGCCCAAAAGTCAAAAATTTAACATGAGAAAGCTTTATTAATCAAACTGTAAACACAAGCAAACATGGGCTCGTAGTTCAGTGGTAGAACGCTGCCCTCGCACGGCAGAGGCCCCGGGTTCGACTCCCGGCGAGTCCATATTTCTCTAATGAATTATAACAACCTTACCCAGTAGGCCATGCTTTATCAATACATGCATCAGGCACCTTTGATAAGGGTTCATTTGCAGCAGTTACTATCTCATCAAACTCAGGATTAACAACCTCTTGCCCAATCTTTTAAAAGGTGCAGCTTCAAGTTTAACTTTAGAGTAGTTAAACATAAGCTTTATTTTAAA
>CAYOTZ010000141.1:0-2415 GCA_964407035.1 uncultured Methanosarcinales archaeon
TGAGGGGCTTAGAAATCGCTCTTGTTGTGCTGATACTCATCTTGGTTGTAATTGGCCTGGTTATCGGTCTGAGGAAGCTGAGAGGAGGCGCAGCCGAGAGTGAGGAAGAGGTCTCTGGCGAGACTTACTACTAAGCTCCTAAATCTTTTCTTTTTTATCCCTTATTTTAAGGGGATTGAAATGAAACATAACTTTTTGTTATTGGTAATGCTCATTACTGTATTTCTTGCTACTGATGCTTATGCTTTTTCAACCGATTTTCAGGGATTTACAACACAACAGGTGTTTGATGTCTGTGCCTGTTCCTGGCTATCTTACAATATCACTGTTGTGAATACAGGCGATTTCGACGCTTACTTTGTTGTAAACCAAGAAGGAGCGCTTGCTCGTTATTCCACTCTCTCCAGTGAAGCGTTTCATCTTTTACCTGGCGAGGTGAAGCTTGTAAAGGTCTATGTAAATGTTCCTTGTAATATTAAAGGGAGCTACTGGCTTGTTACAAGGATATCTAATGACCTCAACCAAGAGAAATACTTTAAGCAACTCTTTCGGATTAGAAAGTGTTCTTATCTGGGCTTTAATGTCACTGCGTCAGCTGAGAAGGGTTGTAGATGCAGCACTTTCAGCTATAGTTTTTATATTACTAACAAGGGTTTTTACCGAGAATTCTATAATTTTGAAACTTTAACTGGACTTAATGCCAGTTTTAGCAGCAATAACATCAGCTTGGAACAGGGAAGCTCAAAAGAGATATATCTTCAGTTGAAACCGCCCTGTTCTTGGACAACCAGAAGAATCCCTTTGATTATTTCTACTAAGTACACAGAGCAGAAACACACCTTTCATCTTGAGCTGAATATCAATGAGAGCTGCGCAGCTGAGGAATACGAGCAGCCGAGCTTTGGATACAGCTTTTGGATAATACTCGGGCTCTGTTTGTTTGTTTTGCTATTGCTTATTGTAATAATTAACTACAGTTACAAAAGGGCTAGAGTTAAACTAAAAAAACCGAAACTGCACAGGTTCAAGTTCAAAAAGCGCAAGCTTCCATGGCTCAAGATTCTCGTTATTTTATTGCTTTTAGTTGTTTGGGGGCTTGCTGCTTATTTTGCTTATCTTTACATACCAAGGCTTTTTGTGGCTGAAGAGTCAACATTGACAGCACCCCTTTTCAGTATTAATGCTACCAACCAGACTGCAGAGCAGGCAGGAGCTGGTATGACTGAAATAGAGGACTGGGTTTGGTTCTTGGTTGCTTTCCTCGTGCTCTTCATGGCAGCAATTTCTGTAACAGTTTATAGCATGAAGAGTGGTAAACTTTTAGTGCTGAAAAGGGCTCTCTTAGTGGTTCTTGTTTTGTATCTGCTTGGCTCTGGCTGTTGTTACCTTTATAGGTATATAACTCCTGTTGTTGGTTTTGTCCAGCTCTATCTGTGGTATTTTGTTGCTGGTATTTTGTTGCTTGCTTTTATTGTTTTTATGACAGTCTATATGGGCAAGCAAACACAAAACAGCAAAGAGGGCTTTACCTGCGAAATCTGCGGTAGGAGCTTTAAGACCAAAGCAGGACTTGCAAGGCACCAGAAAGCTAAGCATTAATTTATGGGTAGCGGGAACTTCTTGCAGAGGTCAAGCACCTCATTATGCACTTTGCTTTTGATTGTGGGATTGTCTGGATTGTTAAGCACTTTTGCTATGAGTTTAGCTATCTTCTTCATTTCTTGTTCTTTCATTCCTCTTGTTGTGAGTGCCGGTGTGCCTATCCTTATGCCACTGGGGTCAATGGGTGTATGCTTATCAAATGGAATCATATTTTTGTTTACAGTTATGTTTACCTCGTCCAGCACCTCTTCTGCCTTTTTGCCTGTGCACTTCGTGTTACTAAGGTCTATTAGCATCAGATGGTTGTCTGTTCCACCACTTACTAATCTGAGCTTGTTTGCTTTTAGCTCTTCTGCTAATGCCTTGGCATTACTTATTATCTGGGCTGCGTACTCTTTGAAGCTCGGTTGCATTGCTTCTTTTAAAGCTACAGCTATTGCTGCTGTTTGATGATTATGCGGACCGCCCTGCATTCCTGGAAAGACAGCTTTGTCTATCTTTGTTGCTAGCTCTTTTTTGCATAATATCATGGCGCCTCTTGGCCCACGAAGTGTTTTATGCGTTGTAGTTGTAACGACTTCCATATACGGGAAAGGTTGCGGATGACAGTTGGCTGCTATTAAGCCAGCTATATGTGCTATATCTGCCATTGCTAAAGCGTTGACTTCTTTTGCTATCTTGCTGAAAGCTTCAAAATCAATTTGCCTTGGGTATGCAGAGCTGCCGCATATTATTAGTTTTGGTTGCTCCCTCTTAGCTATTTCTCTTACCTCTCTCATGTTTATTCTTTCTGTTCTTTTGTTTACACCATAG
>CAYOTZ010000142.1:0-2383 GCA_964407035.1 uncultured Methanosarcinales archaeon
GTCAGGTGGCGAGGGGGAGATTTGAACTCCCAACCAAGGGCTTATGAGGTGATTTTTTCCGTTTTCCGCAGACCGTCCCCGAGCGGGCGATTTGGCGCTTATCCCCTGGGCGCTCCTCTCACAAAGCCTTTGGAATTACTTCCTCCTGCGAGTCAACAGCCTGGGGCTTTCTACAACCATAGCCCTTTGCTTTCGACTCTCATTGCTTTGAGTAATTGTATATCCACTCCACTTTCGTAGCAAGTGAGTTTTTCATAAGACGGATAAAGGAGTTCGACCACTTCTGGCTCAACCGCTGTGGCGAAGAAAGAGCTGGCAATTGGGGTTTTACAGAAAAATGGCTATTTCTACAGAGACGCAAACGATTCTATATGTACACATGTGATGCGACGCTCGGGAATGCGCCACCTCCTGCATGAGCTAGCTGCCCGATGACCGCAGTACCCTTGTGTACTTGACTTTAGTATTTCATGAACTATAATCCATAAGGTGATGATGTTGAATCCAGTCCAGGCGCGGGAATTCTTTCACCTAGCCTTTCTGCGGGCGCTGGTCCGATCGGTCCCTCTATCCACTTTTGCCCTCAAAGGAGGTGCGAACCTGCGCTTCTTTTTCGGGAGCATTCGCTACTCAGAAGACATGGATATTGACGTATCCGGGATTGCCGTGCATGCCCTTCGTGAGAAGGTGATGAACGTTCTTGGTTCATCAGGGTTGCTGGATACACTCAGGACGTTCGGCATTGAGAACCTGCGGCTCCCGGACATGGCCCGCGCGAAGCAGACGGAGACGGTACAGCGTTTCAAGATTGGTCTGCTGACAAGTGCGGGGCAGGATCTCGCGACAAAGATTGAATTCTCCCGTCGTGGTTTGGATGAGGGGATCCGCGCCGAGTCCGTTTCGGCATCTGTCCTGGCTGCTTATCGGATGCCACCCATTATCGTCCCACACTACGTTGCGCGTACGGCTGCCCTGCAGAAGGTTCGTGCGCTCTTCTCGCGAGCACAACCCCAGGCCAGGGATATCTTCGATCTCTATCTACTGAGTTCCCAACCAGAGGTACTTGAGGCTGATCTCCGGCAAGGACTTTCGCCCAATGAAATACGGCGAGCCCGCGACACGATTTACTCTCTGGAGTATGAGCAATACCGGGACACAGTTGTCAGCTTCCTGGGGCCCGAGGATAAGCTGGCGTATGATTCTCCACAGATCTGGGATGAGATCAGGCTGCGTGTGCTCGCGATGTTTGAAGAGGGTGGGCGTGATGAACAGTAGGGTGAACGTCGCCCAGGCCATTCGCACAATGGGGAGTGCGGTCTTCACGACACGCCAGATCGCCGCGCTTCGTGGCGGATCCCTTTCCGCCACCAGCCAGGCGTTAGCGCGAATGGAACAGCGGGGCCTTGTTCAGAAGGTTACACGCGGGGTATGGTGCATCCCTGATGATCCAAGGTTCTCTCGATACTCGCTTGTACCATTGCTTGCCGGCGGTCATCGAGCCTATGTCTCTCTTATCTCTGCACTACACCTACACGGTCTGATCGAACAAATACCTGAGATCGTATACGCCGTTACAACAGGCCACACGCGGGTCAGGAAAACATCGATCGGGACATACTCATACCACCGCATCCAACCACATTTCTTCGCGGGTTTCGATTGGTATGGGGACAAGCAGGATTTTCTCGTGGCGACGCCGGAGAAGGCTCTGGTGGATTCACTCTACCTGTCCAGCAGGAAAGGGAAGCGCTTCGGTTTCTTCCCGGAAATCAACCTGGGAGCAGGCTTCAACTTCAAGCTTGCTTATGAATGGGCAAGGCGAATCGAACATGATCCGTGGACGCGAGATTATGTCCTCAGGAGACTTGAAGCTTTGGAGAAGGGAGAGGCCGCCACAAATCAGAGTTTTGGTCTTCAGACCGAATCATCTTGCACTCCTGCCGGCAGTCAGCCTTACGCAGATAACGATCAATGAACCCAACAGAAGGCAGTTAGAGAAAATCCTCTTCTTCAAATTCATAACCCATCGCCCGATACCCACGGCTCCGTCTCTGAAACATCCTGGCCAGCATCGGAACTTCCAGATCCGCGTAATCGTAGATCGTCACTTCCCTTTTCATATCATGCAGGCCATGCAGCCGTCCAGCGTACTGGACCAGCGTCCCGCGCCATGAAACCGGAAGGGTCAGGAAGAGCGTGTCAAGACGGGCATCGTCGAATCCTTCCCCCAAATACCGTCCAGTGGCAAGGATCACCCGCTCTTCATCATCTGGAACAACTGCGATCTGCTCTCCTAGAAGGTGCCTCTGTTTCTTGCCCATCCCACCTTTGGTGATGTCAGTATGATGCTGTAAAAATGAGCGGCGTGAGATATCCTTTGGGT
>CAYOTZ010000143.1:0-2378 GCA_964407035.1 uncultured Methanosarcinales archaeon
ATATTCTGTTTGTTCTTTATCTCCTCAATTATTCCTTTGGTGGTCTTTGCCTTTGTGCACACAACCACATTACCAAGCTGGCCCAAAGAATGGCCGTCTGAGCCGCCAGTAAATGGCTTGTTAAGTTCAGCAGCGAGCTGGACAGCAAGCTCATTCCCTTTCCTGAGGTTTGTGCCGCATATGACCTCTAGAGCTTCCAGCTTATTTAAAACACTTTCTTCTATTAAACCATCTTTAATATTGTGCGCTATGCCTGTATGCCCCAGACCAAATGGATGGGCTGCTACAACCAGGCATTCATAGCCTTTAGTTACATCTAACAGCTCGTTTGTTTTTATGTAAGTGCAGGAGTAAGGGTCCCTACTTAGCCTGCCGGCTATGTGATGATTGTAAAAATGTTCGAGCTGGTCGAAATTCGCAAAGTAAAGCAGGATGTGGTGCCCCTCAAAGCAGCTAACCTCAATGCCAGGTATGATGTTAATCTTGTAGCGGTTGTTGTAGGCGTGTCTCACACCTTCTATTGAGTTGTGGTCTGTGATTGCCACATTTATACCGAGACGCGACGCTTTTCTAAGTATAGGCTCAATTCTTGTGAAAGTGTCAGAATACATAGTATGGAAATGCATATCTGTTAGTGTGAAACCTGCCCTTCTCAGTGCTGCATGACTTGGCGTCTTGAATACCACTTTTGTGAAATGTTCCATTAGCAGAAGAGCTGATTCCTCGCCTATTTTAAAACTTTTCTTTTTTGTTATTATTTGGTAAGCAAAAAGTTTTTATAAAGATGCTAATTTTTTATTTCTTCTAATCTTGATTAAAAAGGGCTGAGTTGCTTTTCTGAAATATGATACCTCAATGACTTGGTTTTAGAGGAGAGAGTAAAAGACAAAACTGGAGTTTTCACTTGTTTGAGGGCTTCTTTGAAACAGACACTTCTTGAGTCATTGCAAGATTGGCTCTCGTTTTATAATCTCTCTGCTAAGCAAGGGCAACTTCCTGTGTTGCACGCTACAATGTTACTACTCCCCTTGGGCTTGTTGTTCAATTTATGGACAAAAACCGACAGCTTAGTGAAATCTCAAAGAAAGCCAGGGTAACTGAGTCTGAAATAAAAAAGTATATTGGCTTTTGAAAAGCTTTTTATAGCCTGGTTTATCTCTTTTTGCTATGCGACGCAAAAAATACAATACATTCCTAAAAAAACTGAATCAAGCCAAAAACCCTCTCTTTTTCTTCGACGACGACCCTGACGGTCTGGCTGCTTTTTTGCTTTGTTATAGGCAAGTAAAGCGAGGTCATGGGATTGTGGTAAAGTCAACTCCTATTGTCAAGGCTGGAATGCTCAAGAAGATTGATGAGCACAACGCAGATGCTGTGTTCGTGCTTGACCTAGCAAAGCTCGACCCTGGGTTTGTTGATGGTTCAAAGGTACCAATAGCGTGGGTGGACCACCATGAACCTGCTATTTTTGAAAATGTCTTCTACATAAACCCGAGATTAGAAGACAGTGAAGCATATATTCCTGTTTCCTGGATAATCTACGAGGCATTAAAGAGTGACTTGTGGATAGCGACAGTTGGCACTCTTGGTGATTTCGCTATCCCTAGCTTTATTGGAGAATTCAAAAAGCAGTATCCTGGCTATATAAACAACGAAAAAACGCCAGAGGAGCTGCTGTTCAAAACAAAACTTGGCAATCTTGTTAGGGTATTCTCTTTCATCCTAAAAGGACCAACAAGGCAAGTGATGAGCTGCGTTAAGGTGCTAACCAGGATCCAACACCCTGACGAGATAATGAACAAGGCAACTTCGCAAGGTAGATTCATCTACAAATACTATGAAAAGTATCTCAAGCATTACAATGAATTACTTCAAAAAGCTTTGAACTCATACAGAAAGGATGACACTCTGCTGGTGTTTGTTTATCCTTCATCAAAAATTAGTATGACTGCTGACCTGGCTCTCGAGTTGATTTATAGGTTCCCGGATAAGCTTGTCATTGTAGCGAGAGAAAAGAACAATGAGATGAAAATAAGCATTCGTTCCAGAGGAATCAAACTGACCAAACTTCTTGATAGGGCACTTAAAGGTGTTAATGGCTATGGTGGAGGTCACGAATATGCTGTCGGTGCTAATGTTAAAAAGCAGGATTTTAAGAAATTCATTAAGCAGCTTAGAATGAATCTGGAAAAATGACTACTTCTTGCTCTTTGCCTGTTTCTCATATGCTTCTTTAATGTCGTCTAAATTGGAAATCTCAGCCACTGCTTTATCCTCTCTCAGCCGTATTATTCTCGGGAACCTGAGTGCATAACCTGAGCTGTATGTGGGTGATTTTTGAATTTCCTGGTACCCAACCTCAACCACAATGCTTGGTT
>CAYOTZ010000144.1:0-2378 GCA_964407035.1 uncultured Methanosarcinales archaeon
TACCGCCAGTGGGATAAGCAAGCACATTACCGCAAACAAGGCAGCGAACAACAGTAGAACACTTACCAAATATTATCTGCTCATTCTTGCATTTCTGGCATCTAACTTTTATGAACTTGGATTTGTGCTTCTGGTTCATTTTATCTCAAGCTTCTTTGTCCTTATACCCTTTGACTGAGTATGTGATTTCTTGCACTCAACGCACTCATAGCGAAGGTCTGCTTTCTTTGATGACTTTCTACCAGCCCTCTTTCTGGCACTAACAGGCTTTCTTGAATACCTACCTTTGTTACCGTAACCGCGGTTGACACCACGCAACTTCTGTCTGACTTTAGAGCCATAGGAGAGTGGATGAGCAGAACCAGGTGTTGCCTTTTTCGACTGTTTGACTTTATGTTGGGTATGTCTACCACAGTAAGGACAATACCTATTGACAAGCTTAGGAACTTTCATAACCGAGCAAAAACTTTGTTGTATTTAAATAGCTTTTGGTGCATGTCTAAGCAGGCCTCGCCCTACCCCTTCTTATGAGCACCTCGGCAATCTTTTCTGGAAGCTCTGCCTGCTGGCCCTTAAAGAATGGCCCGTATGTTTCCAATTCAGTGCCAACAAACCGTGGCACTGCTGTAAGAAATATTATTCTCTTTAAGCCGCCAGTTTGTTGCCGTTTTTTAACCTGCTTGGCTGTTTTTACACTTGGAGCTTTCTCTAAATCAGGGAAAATCTTGGCATACAGCTTTTTCTTTGATGCTCTGAGCTGTTCTACTACACTTTTTAACAACTCCTGTTCCCCTTCAAGTAGATAAGGCATAGTAAGCTCAGGGATAGCCGACAAGGCTTTTATTCTCGCCAGCTCAAGCAGCTTTCTCTGTCTAACAACTAGCAGCTCCTCTACTATTCTCAACGCCTGTTTGAACTGCCTCTCTGCTAACTGTTTCTCGCTCGGATTGAGCTGTTCTGAGGTTGCTATACTAAGTTTCTCTGTGAGATACATTCTGAGGTCGTCTATGAAGTTGAGTGGCAACTCCTGTAAGTCACCCTTTGACTTCTCAATTCTAAGAATCTCAAAAAGCGTTTCGAAAGTTAGGTTAATCTCAGTTGGATTACCAGCAAACATTATCCCTCCCCCAAAAATCTTTTCATGTTTAGTAGCTTTTAAAGCTTTTGGAAAGATTTAAAACATAATAAAGTAACCAACCTTGAATGAAAAAATTGTGTTTAGACGGGCTCTACTTTGAGCTGACACTGAATGCTCTTAAAATAGAAGTATACAAGCTGTTTGAATTAAGCATTCCACAAAATGAGCTTGAGGTTTTGGGCAACTTGAAGACGGCTGATGGCTGTATTCTGTTAGAAAAAGAGAATAAGGAGAGGAAACTCAACTTTCTCATTAACAAGCACCTCCCTGACCTAAAAAACAGGATAACAGGCAACAGTGCCACTTTTATAACAAGAAAATTGGGGCTACCGCTAATTGGCAATATAAGCTTCGGAATAGTAGACAGGGGCTCGACACTGCTCGAGCTCAAACCAAACACTTCGTGCAACCTCAACTGTATTTACTGTTCTGTTGCCGAAGGTCTAAACTCAAGGATGCACGACTTTGTTGTGGATAGAGATTATCTGGTAGAGGAGACAAGTAGAGTTGTGGATTTCAAAGAGAGCAACGATATAGAACTGCACATAAACTGCCAGGGTGAGCCATTGCTTTACGATAAGCTCACCGAGCTTGTCCAGGGCCTCTCATGTATAAAAAATGTGAGTGTGATATCCATAAACACCAATGGAGTGCTTTTGACGAAAGGGAAGATAAGGGAGCTAATAGAAGCAGGTGTAACACGTTTCAATATCTCAATTAATACACTAAACCAGACAGTTGCCGATAGGATGGCTGGCACTCACTATCCTGTAAAGCACGTAGCAGAGATGGTAGAATACATATCCAAGCAGGGTGTTGAGCTGGTGATAGCACCAGTAATGCTACCCGGTTACAATGAACATCTCATTGAAGAGATGATAAAGTTCGCCAAGCGGTTGAGAGCTCACATTGGCATACAGAACTTCCTTGAATACAGGCGCGGCAGAAATCCTGTTAAGCAACTGAACTGGCAACGCTTTTACGCATTTCTAAGTAAGCTTGAAGAAAAGCATGGAATAAAGCTCATTCTGGGCCCATCCTATTTCAATATTAGGAAATGCAAGGCATTGCCCATTGTTTTTGAAAAGGGTGAAAAACTAACTGCTAATATAATCTGCCCAGGCAGATATAGAAACGAGGTGATTGTGGCTGCAAGAAACAGAAACATAACAGTAATAACTAACAAACAATCAGGCAGAGTAACTTCCAGAATCATAAGAACAAAGCACAACATATACCT
>CAYOTZ010000145.1:0-2347 GCA_964407035.1 uncultured Methanosarcinales archaeon
TTACAAGACCAGAATCATAAGCAACTTTATGTTAAAAAACCTTTTTCAAGTAAGGATTTCTCGTTTGTTCTATCAGCAGTATAAAAAACTACGCTACTGGTTTTTTATTGTTTTTAACTTTTTTACCAACAATAAGTTTGCATGACTATAATACCAATAAGATTTATAAATTAGTAATGATTAATGAGAAAACTTCGAGGAGGTAATTTACAATGGAAGAGGATAGTATTCTGAATGAAGAAGATTATTACAGAAAGTTACCTGACCCTATCAAAAGAAAGATTAGTGGAATAACTCCGTCTGAACAGGCGTTTATAATGGAAACTCTGTTTGATGGTTATCCACCGAAAGATGCTGAATCGTTTGAAGCTGCTTTCTTTAGTCCAAAGAGTATACCAAGTGAAGAAAGGCCAGTAACATTCTATCCATATCGCGCTGTTTCTAATCTTAAGAAAGCAATTGCAGGTTTTGCCAATGCCCTAAAACCATACGGGCTTATTCAAGAAGGTAAGCTTCTCGTAGATAATGCACTTGCCAAAAATCTATCAATTGGAAAATCAGCACTTGAGCAAATAGCATACTCTTTTAGCTTAAATGTTGCAAAAACTTACCATAGCGGAAAGGAAGAACCCTCTAAGCTTGTTACTATAACTCAAGTGTTATTGCCGAGAAAATTGTATACCTTTGGCGTTCATGCTGATGTAGCAGAAAATCTTGCCGAGCGCATAAAAATGCTTGGAGATTACAGAATAGAGTTCAGATTTCCGCACAGTAAAATGCAGAGAGAACTGGGTTATAATGTTGTAGAAATAAGGGCAGATTATCCTGTCAACGAAGTTAATCCTAATGATTTGGTTTGGAGAGTGCCAAAGCAGCTTGTTGACACAGTAATTGCCACAACATATGCATTAGAGAATACCTATCGTGGGACTAACTTGTTTGCCAGTGATAGAGAAGAGAAATTAAAGAGTGTATATTTTAATCAATTTTGTTTTTCTGCTCTACCAGAAGAATAAGCTTTTTTTTCTTTTACCAAAAGCTTTTTAAGATATTTCTTATCCACACGAATAGGGTGATTTGAATGGCAAGAAATGTTTACTTTTTCGGAGAGTACGAAGCAGACAAACAGCTTCTAGGTGGCAAAGGCGCTAATCTTGGCGAGATGGTCCGCATTGGTTTGCCAGTACCTCCTGGCTTCACAATAACAACTGAGGTATGTAGGATATTCATGCGAGATGGCAAATATCCTCTAGAGTTAAAGCAGGAAGTGAATGAAAAGTTAAAGCAACTTGAAGAAAAGACAAGCAAACGCTTTGGCGACGAACAAAACCCTCTGCTCGTTTCTGTGCGCTCTGGTGCACCGATATCAATGCCAGGTATGATGGACACAATTCTTAATTTAGGATTAAATGATCAGACAGTGCTAGGGCTCGCTGCCAAAACAAGTAATGAAAGGTTTGCTTTTGATTGCTACAGGCGCTTTATACAGATGTTTGGTGATGTCGTGCTCGGTATAGAGCACTCGAATTTCGAAGAGATTATTGAGAATCAGAAGAAGAGGTTGAGAGTTGAGCAAGATAACGAACTTGACGCTAACGCTCTAAAAACGATTGTGGAAGATTATAAGGAATTGGTGAAGCAAGAAACTGGCAAGGAATTCCCACAACAGCCAGAAGAACAATTATGGTTGGCGATTGACGCTGTCTTCAAATCTTGGAACAATAAGAGGGCAATAACTTACAGGCGCATTAATAATATCCCTGACGATATGGGAACAGCTGTGAATGTTCAAGCAATGGTGTTCGGCAATCTTGGAAACGACTCTGGAACAGGCGTTGGTTTCACAAGAAATCCAGCCAATGGTGAAAAAAAGCTATACGGTGAGTACCTGTTGAACGCCCAGGGCGAGGATGTTGTAGCAGGAATAAGAACGCCTAAGCCAATTGACGAACTAAAGCATGATATACCAGAAGCTTATGAACATTTGCTAAAGGTTAGAAACATTCTGGAGTCTCATTACAAAGACATGCAAGATTTTGAGTTTACTATAGAGCATCGCAAGCTCTACTTGCTACAAACTAGAACTGGCAAGAGGACAGCTGTGGCGGCTGTCCGGATAGCTGTGGACATGGTAAAAGAGGGATTGATTGACAAGAAAACAGCTGTTTTTAGAGTAGAACCAGAGAGCTTGGACCAGCTGCTACATCCCCAACTTGACATAGTAGCAAAACAGGAAGCAACATTGCTCACAAAAGGGTTGCCTGCCTCGCCAGGTGCTGCTGTAGGCAGTGTAATTTTTACAGCTGAAAAAGCGAAAGAGTTAGTAGAGAAAGGGCATGATGTGATT
>CAYOTZ010000146.1:0-1916 GCA_964407035.1 uncultured Methanosarcinales archaeon
ATTACTCAGCAGCCTTCAACCTTTTAAAACAAATAGCAGGCAAAAAGCTGCTTGATTACCGAGTGTTGATAGAGCATCCGAACTATGAAGACAAACTCTACCAGTTCAAACTCTTTTCACAGCACATTCCAGTAGTAAAATGTTGGTATTGTCCAAGAGAAATATACCTAAGCAATATTCCCTTGCCAGTCATTGCAAAAAAGAGAATTAGCTCAAGAGGCAGGCATGTTTTCCTCCTTAAAACAAGGGAGGAATTAAAGAAGTTTGCTAACTATTTCAACCTTAATGATTATATATTCCAGCCATTCCTTGAGCTCGACATGGACATTCGGATATTCGTAGTAAACAATCAGCCAGTGATTAGTGTTGAAAGAAAGGTGAGATTTAAAAACAAGCATGGTTTTACTAATATTGGCGTGAAAGTTACAGGATTGATTCAAGCTACAGAGAAAGAAAAAAATATTGCAGTTAAGGCAGCGAAAATTTATGGGGCAGATTTTTGCGGTATTGATATTGCAAAGTTGAAGCATGGCGGCAGTTTGATGCTCGAGTGCAATATCTCACCCCAGTTCGTAGCAACAGAAAATGTTACCAAAGAGAACATAGCTGAAAGATTGGCAAGCTTCATAGTTCATAAACTAAAAAATGAGCTACAAACAAGCAATAATAGTGAGGAATGAACTCAAGATGTCAAAGGGCAAGCTGGCAGCCCAGGTAGCTCATGCATCACTGGAAGCTGCGCTGAAAGCTGAGAAAAAAATGTTATATGAGTGGCGTAAGCAAGGCGCTAAGAAAGTGGTTCTGAAAGTGAACACCCTGAGAGAGCTTGCTGGCTATAAGAAAAAAGCAGAATCAAAGGGGCTTCCTACTGCCCTTATAAAGGATAAGGCAAACACTTTTTTTAAAAGGCCAACTACAACATGTTTGGCAATAGGCCCAAGCAAGGAGGAACATATTGACGAGATAACCTCACATTTGAAGCTATTATAGCAAAAGATTTATATTTGAGCTTCGTTTGGGCTTATGTTTTCGGGCCCATAGCTTAGCCTGGTAGAGCATTCGGCTCTTAAACTCAAACAGAGAGACCGAAAGGTCGGGGGTTCGAATCCCTCTGGGCCCATATCAAATGGAATCAACTCCAAGCAAAGAACTGGGGCTGATAGAGCCCGTAATCCTAAAGTCAAAGAAGGGATACAAAGAGATACTAGCAAAGGTAGACACAGGAGCAGACAATTCTTCTATTGACGAGTCACTAGCAATAGAACTCAGTTTAGGCCCAATAATAGACACCACTAAGATCAAGTCCTCTCATGGCGAGAGTGTTCGACCTGTGATTCTCTGCGAGTTTGTTCTCAAGAACATACCAATCAAAGCAGAGGTTAACTTGGTTGACAGGAGCCATCTCAAGTATCCTATGCTAATAGGCAAAGACATAATATCTAAGTATGGTTTTATTGTCAACCCAGAAGAACAACCGAGCAGCTTTGTCTACAAAGAAACACCGAAATCAGAGCTCACAGCAGCTGTTATATCATTGGGAAGTACAAGCTCTTTGTGGACACTACAAGAGATGACGAGATACTTCAAGCGGGTAGACAATATCAATCTAAACCACATTGAAATCAGATTAGATCTCAAGCAACCATTGATATTATATGAAGGAAAGCCGTTTGAGAAGTATGATTGTGTATATGTAAAGGGCTCTTTCAGATATGCAGAAGTGTTGGAGACAGTCACACGATTCTTGTTCAATAAATGCTATATGCCAATTCATCCCTCTGCCTTTTCTATAGTTCACGACAAGCTCGCCACACATCTTGTGTTGCAGGAAAACAAGATTCCTATGCCCACCACTTATTTTGCCTCCTCAAGAGAAGCAGCAAGGAAGCTTCTCAAAAGCTTAAATTACCCAATAA
>CAYOTZ010000146.1:1926-2342 GCA_964407035.1 uncultured Methanosarcinales archaeon
TTTCCTAAAGGCACTCAGGGTAGAGGCGTCATGTTCGCTGATTCATATACCTCAGCTAATACTATACTGGACGCTCTTGACACTTTGAAACAACCCTTCATCGTGCAGGAATATATAGAAACAGGAGGAGTAGATACTAGAGCGATAGTGCTTGGCGATAAGGTAGTAGCAGCGATGCACAGAAAAGCGGCTATTGACGATATACGCTCTAACATTCACATGGGTGGCCTGGGCGAGCAGGTAGAGTTAGACCACAAAACAAAAGAGTTGTGTGTAAAAACAGCGAGAGTGTTAAAAGCTGAAATATGCGCAGTTGACCTTCTTGAGGGCCCAAAAGGTGCTATGGTAATAGAAGCCAATATCTCACCGGGTTTGCAGGGGATAACCAAAGCAACAAAGATAAATGTGGCACACGA
>CAYOTZ010000147.1:0-2325 GCA_964407035.1 uncultured Methanosarcinales archaeon
ATAATATAACAAAGACCAACATTAGTGAGGAGAATATAACTATGATAGTGAATACAACAGAGAATGCCACAGGAAATATTAATGAAACTACGCAACTAAGTAACATCACAACTGAGACAACCATTAACCAAACAGAACAACTAAACATTTCTGCTAATGCTACTACAAACAAGAGCTTATCTGCTAACGAGACAGCAACCAGTGCGGAAGAAAACAAAACATCCCCCAGTTCTACTATTGTGCCTGTTTTGACAAAAGAACTGCGTTTTGAGGATGCTTGTCTGCAATCCTGTGAGCTTCATATCAACTCAAGCGCTATAAAGCTTGTGATTAATATCACAGGTCAGGGTAAGTTATACCTTGGTAAACTAAAATACGGTTTCTCAAAGATTGAGAAGATTGAAGAACCGAAATTCGCCAAGAAGATTCCAGATATAATACTTGAGCAGAACAAGAGTTTTTCACTAATACTGGCAGATTATTTTACAGGAAGCAACCTTAGTTATAGCTATGAAACTATGGAGCATATTAGCATTGATATCCGCAAAGGCCAGATATATTTCACACCTGAGAAGGGTTTCAGCGGGGTAGAAACAACACGCCTGTACGCTTCTAATCAGCTGGGTGTAGCTAAGAGCAACAGTTTTAGCATAAAAGTTAAGCAATTTGAGCAGGAAGAGCTATTCGCACGACTAAAAGCTATATTCCCTTACCTTTCATTCCTTGAGGTAACAGAAGCAGACAAGGCGTTCACTGTTGTTTATAAGGTAAACAACACAGTTGTCAGGATAAAAGGGCTGGAAAATGTGTCTGCACTAAAAAACATAAGTGTGGGCGAAATGGAGGAAATAGAGATAAGTTAACACTCTAAAAGAGTGAATAAACTTTTTATATGCTCCTCGTATTTTTGAGGAAGGGGGCAATAAAAAATGTTTGGAAAAAGGGGTGACGCAAGTAGTGTTTCAGGTAATTCTGAGATTGAGCGCCTGTCAAAAAAGATAGAGGCACTACAAGAGAAGATACTTCTAAGTGAAAAGGTGCAGCAAAAGGTATTTGAAGTTATGGGAGAGCTCGATGAAAGAATCAAAGCCATAGTTGAAGAGAAACTCAAAGATTTCTCGCCAGATAAAAAACTTGATGAGAAATTTGGTGAGGTTAAGAAAGAGCTTAAAGACATACTTAAACAGGCAGAGGATATTTCAGAGAAAACTAAAGAGATAACATTAAAAGCTGACTCAAAATCAGAAACAGAGTTGAGGACAAAGTTGAATACAACTCTAAACGAGTTCAATAAAAAGCTTGAGAGTCATGCCAAGGAAATCAAAGAACTTAAAGAGTATCTTAAGGCAATTGCCTATAGCAAGAAACACGGCACCATAAAACTGGAGCCGCCTATTGATAACCTAAAATCTTTCAAACTAACTATAAATGAAAAACTGAAAGATTTGGCTAATGAACTGGATTATATTAGCTCTGAAATTGCTTCACATGAATATGTTGCGCTGCTTGAAACAGAGTTCAGGAATAAGCTAAGAAAACTTCAAAACCAAATTAATGCTTATGAAGCATATTCTTATCTTGATAAGAACAAGCTTGAGGAACTTGCAAAGGGACTGCTAATGCAGCAAGAAGTCATTGACAAGCTACAGAGGGGATTAGCAGAGCTAAAGCATAATTCTAAGGCTAATCCGAAATTGTTAAAGAGAATTGAACTTCTGGACACACGGCTTAATGCTGTTACCGAAAGCTTGGTTGGATTTAAATCAGAGCTAAAGCACATTGGAAAGCGCCCAAGCTTACCCCTGCATTCATTTGAGAATAAGCTCAATGAATTAAGAGAAGCAATAACCAAGATCGCAACCAAGGAAGAAATATACGAAACAAACCTAAGAGATGTAAAAAAGAAACTTCAGGAACTACGCAACAATAAGATAGACATCTCAGCACTGAACAAATTTAGAAGCACGATAAAGTACTTTGACAAAAAGCTAAACGAGCTGAATAAGAGATTAGACACTCTAATCACGAATGTGGACAGATATGCCAAAGAGCATATAACCACTAAGAACACAGCAAATGAAGTTAAAGAGTTAAAGAAGCAGTTTGACGAGTTGGTGAATAATTATACTATAGAAAAAGCTAGAATAATCTCACAATTCAATGGGAAGCTTGGCAACCTAAAGAAAGAGTTCAATACATTTGCAGATTACTCTACCAAACAATTCGAGGCAATTGCCAAATGGCTAAAACTGCTGGAAGAAGGACTGAAATAAAATGAAAGAGCTACCAAAGATACCAGAGCTACCACCAAAGAAAAAGAGTTCT
>CAYOTZ010000148.1:0-2316 GCA_964407035.1 uncultured Methanosarcinales archaeon
GACTTCTCGGGCTAGTAAGCAGAGTTATACTAAAGGAGCTGTCATTGAACAAAACAATTGCAAAATACACGAGCTTGAGAATAGCTGTCGAGGAAATAATATCTGCTGCTGTTGTGTATTTCATATATTTTATATCAATATGGCTCGCACTCAACCAACTCGGTATTGCCACAAAACTACTGCATGCAATTGGAATTGCAGCAATTACTGTTATTCTCGTTTCCATTATCATAGCGCTAAAGGATTTTGTACCTAACCTCTTAGCTGGAATATATCTTTTGCATATAGGCCATCTAAAGCCAAAGGATAGGGTAAGCTTTGATAATGTTGAGGCCAAGATTCTTGAGATACATCTTCTTGAGACAAAGATGGAAACTCAGAACAAAGAATACCTGCTCGTTCCCAACTCTACCCTCCTAAAGAAAATAATAAAGATAAAAAAAACTAATTAAATTGATTCAAGCAAAGAACAGATATTCCAAAGTTTTGTTCTTACAAAGGGCTGTAAGTTAGCGTCTTCCATTATCTCTTCCACCATTTGCAGCGCTCTGTCAACCTTAATGTATATGTCTTCTTCATTATCCTCAAATATTCTTTCCATATTCTCGAGTTTTGCCACAACATTCTTTGGCACAGAACGGTCTTGTTTAAGCTCTGTAATAATGAAATGAATCTCTTCCAGGGCCTCATGTTCCATTTCAACCACTTCCATTGATATTTTTCAAGACTTCTTTCTGTATGGCAGAGGCAACCTGCCTTAATTCATCTTCCTGTTTTTCAAGCGAATTTATTCTGAGTTGAAGCTTTTTCTTGCGCTCTTCTAGTTCTTTTCGTATGTTTGGCTTACTAGCGGCAACCATAACATTGCCAATTATCTTGTAAACATCTTCCTTGCTTGCTTCTATTGCCTTTAGTGCTGATTCTATCTCAGAAAGTTCAGAATCAAGTTTCTGGCGCTGGAGATTAAGGGATTGAATTTTCTGTTCATAATTCTGCAATTTCTTAATCTTTTCCTGTGCTTCTTTTGGTAGTTCCATTTTCTAATTTATTAGCTGCTTCCCAGACAGCAAGCAGCTTGAATATCGAGTTAGCAATAGCCCTTAGAGCAACAACATCATTTGCCTGAATTTCAAAGCGAACACTGCGAGCGCTACTGGTTAACTTGAAGCTTGCCCTGCTGCCCTGTCTCGGCTCTGGCTCAAATAATGTTATCAACTCTTTTGGGTTTTCGCACAGCAGAGAGACACTGCACTTGTATTTCATCTCGCTTTTACATGAGTGCTTCTTTCTCTTGCTTTATAAATTATCTTGCTGCCACAATAAGGACATCTTATTCGCTTTCTTACATACTCAATTGAAACATCTTCATTACAGTTAAAACACTTGTATCTAACCATTTTCAGTTTCGACCTCTTCTGAGTTAGGTTCTGATCCCTCTTGGGTTTCAAGCAAAGTTGCTTCTTTTTGGAATGCCTTTTTTGAAACAGTATAGGCTTTGCTTGTGAATTTCCTGCCGCATTTCTTGCAATACCATATGCCAATTGCAAGCCACTTTACCTTTTTGTATCCGCAAAAAGGACAGGCCTTGTCTGATTTCTTTAGGGCCTCGATTTTGGCTAACTTCTTCTTTACCTCGCTAACCACTAGATTTTAGCTTTGCTTAAAAATCTTTCTATGGGGCTGCCCGGATTCGAACCGGGGTCGACTGGTCCCAAACCAGTAAGGATAGACCAAACTACCCCACAGCCCCAGTTTTATAAAAACGAACCTTAATCAATTTTTAAAGGTTTTGCCAAATTTGATTGCCATTTTGAAGTGGAAAATTATAAAAAGAAATTCATTTTTTCTTAAGTAAAATGAAATTAGAGAAGATTCTCTCCACAAGAAAAATGTTATTGAAGGGTGAAACAAGGGACCATAAGCTTGACCCAAAAATCCTGAATGAGATTTTGTTTGTGCATATAGGCATGCCTAGAAACACATTACCCTCAAATTGTGAGACAGATAGAGCTGGAGGATAGTGCGCTTGCCAGAATAGCTAACTACAAGAGTGTTGATATTTATAAGCTACCGGCCGAGGAACTCATTAATCTGGCAGTAGAGATGTTCACTTTGTCTTCCTCGATTTACAAAGACATCCTAGGTTGCACTGACACCGTAGAGGGCTTGTGTCTCAGGTATGTGCTGCTCGGATTAATTGGCAATCCTTCTCAAGAATTTAGCCCTTTCTTATTGAGCTATAATACAAGCTTCAAACCTGTACCAGAATTAGCTCTCAATAGGGTGTTCCTCTTCTTAAAGAGAAAAGACTAAATA
>CAYOTZ010000149.1:0-2309 GCA_964407035.1 uncultured Methanosarcinales archaeon
ACACATTATACTGATTGACAAGCTAATCTCTGAGCAGAAATACGAAGAAGCCCTCGCAATGTACCAAAAGACAATGGTGCTTTACAACATGCTTCCAAGAGGGTTTTTGAAAGAGAAGCTTGCAATAAGAAAGGCATTGATGAAGAAGGAACAAGAGGTTTCCAGCTTTGTTGATAAGTATGTAATTACAGGCGCTTCAGAAGAAGTCCGAAGGGCATACCACGCTTTAATGAAGTACATAGCACTGTTCAATATGCATTTAGAAGCGAACTCATTCCAGTTAGCAAGCACCACATACAGGCGTATACTACAGCTGCTGAACAAGCTGCCTTACGGTATAATCACAAGATCAAAATTGCTTATGCAGGAGCTGAAGGAAGTAGCTAGAGAAGCTCGCATATTGAGGTTATTCAAGAGGATACAATCAAGCGTGTCACAAAGCAATAGAGAAACAGCCAAGAGATATGTAACAGAAGCGAGATTAGAGCTAAGCAAATTGGACCAAACCCAGCCTCAGGTCATAGGCTTGTACAGATACCTCAACCACATAATCCTAAAATCAAAACAGTCAGGAACACCAATCTTCAAGGGAATAAAGTTACCAAAGCAAGCTACTGTAGAGCAGCCGATCACAAGACAGATAACAAAAGAACAACTTTTGAAGGAATTCCAAAATAGCATCAAGCAACTGGAACAAGAGAAAAAACCGAAAAGCGAACTTCAAGAGCTAAAGCCCTTAACAAAAGAGCAAGAGGAGGAAGTCAACAGGATAGCCAATAGGGAACTCTCAGGCGAGCTAAAGGATGAGCAGTTCAACAAACTGAACGAGCTATTACAGAAGGAATTAACAAAAGGAATAGCAGAGAACAAAAATGAAAAACTTAGCAATAACTTGAAAATGGCAAGAATGTTCATAGAGTTGGGTGACAAACAGAAGGCAAAAGAGTTTCTTGAGAAAGTATTAGCAGCTGAGCCTGGTAATAAAATAGCAGAAGCACTGCTAAACCAGCTCAAGGTGAGTTGAATTGACAAAGAAGATAAAGCACATTGATGCTTACAGGTTAAAAGCTGGAGATACAGTAGTAAATGTAGAGATATATTTACAGGAAAACGAAGTGGTGCCTACCTATGATGTTTCCATAGTGAACATTAGCAAAACCACCCAGATAATTTTAAAGAAAATCCGCGATGAGTTCGTTTCGAAAGTTAATATCTCAACCCTAGACTTTGGCGAGTTGGGCGGAACAAAGAAGATAAAAGAAGCTTTTGTCAAAGAGATTAACATTCTCACCAAGAAATATTTCCCAAATATTGATGAACGCACAAGTCGCTTGCTTGTCAATTACATTATAAGAGAGTACATTGGCCTCGGCGCATTAGAGCTGCTGATAAGAGACAAGGAATTAGAGGAAATAGTCATCAACAACTCAAAAGAGCCGGTCTGGGTTTTCCATAGAAAGCACGGATGGTTAAAGACGAATGTGGAGATACCTTCAGAGAAGAAGATACTTCACTATATAACGCTGATTGCAAGAGAAGCAGGAAAGGAAATAACCTTGCTAAAACCGCTAATGGACGCTGCTCTATCAACCGGGGATAGAGTAAATGCCAACCTGTCACCTATATCAACTAAGGGTCATACAATAACCATCAGGAAATTCAGAGAGAGACCATGGTCCATTGTAGATTTCATAAAAGAAAACACCATAAACTACGATGGAGCAGCACTCCTATGGTTAGCTATTGAAAATGAACTCTCCATGATAATTTCGGGTGGTACTGCCTCTGGTAAGACATCACTATTGAATTGCATATCAAATTTCTTCCCGCCAAACCACAGAGTAATATCTATTGAGGACACAAGGGAACTAACACTACCAAAAACGCTTCATTGGGTGCCTTTAGAAACCAGAATGCCAAACCCAGAGGGAAAAGGCGAAGTAACAATGCTGGATCTTGTTGTAAACTCGCTGAGAATGAGGCCCGACAGGATAATCATGGGTGAGATAAGAAGACAGAGAGAGGCAGAGGTGCTGTTTGAGGCAATGCACACTGGTCATTCTGTTTATGCAACACTTCACGCAAACGATGTAGAAGAAACAATACAGAGATTAACAAATCCACCTATCAATGTGCCAAAACAGGTTTTGAGCGCTGTCTCGGTTATAGCTGTTATGAACAGGAACAGGCGCACAGGCAAGAGAAGAGTTTTACAAATCGCTGAGATCACAAGAACAAGTGGATACCGTGTTTTAATGCAGCACAACTTCAAGAAAGACGAACTGGAATGGGTTAACAAACCAGACAGG
>CAYOTZ010000150.1:0-2285 GCA_964407035.1 uncultured Methanosarcinales archaeon
TCTTTGATTTTTAGTGCAATGCGGTCGAGCCCTGTTATCTTACTCGGCTTAAGATACACCATAAAGTCAGGCAAATATGTGTGATAAGTATGTATGAGCGGGATGTTGTATATTTTAGCAGCCAGCATACCCACCCAACCAAGATTGAACGGGTCCTGAACATGTATTACATCTGGCTTGAAATGTTTTGTTTTAATGAGTATGTCAACCACCCTGGGGAAGGTAACCTTAGACGCCCTATTGGAAGCAAGATTGATAGCAAAATATCGATGGATTTTAATATTCTTATTTGGTTTGTCTTTATAATTTGGATATCGTGGAACAAACAGAACGAACTTGTGACCGTGCTTAGCCAATCTTGTCGTGAAGTTCACTACAGAGGTAACCACACCGCTAACCTCTGGCAAGTATGTGTCTGAGAAAATGGCTACTCTCATTTTAGCATCTCACGAATAATGACAGCCACCTTAGAACCTGCAACCTTACCCTTGAGTTTTGACATTGCAATGCCCATAAGAGCATTAAAGCTTGCGTTTGGGTTCTGCTTGATAATCTGGCGGACGACATCCCGAAGCCCGGATTCTTCTAACGCTTTGTAGGACTTTGCTATATCTTTCAGTGGCTTTTCATCAGCTTTAGCAAGCACTTCAAAAACCGCATCTTTCGGTATAGTGCCCTTGGCTATTAGCCCAAACAACTCGTTAAGAACTCGGTCACTGATCTCGATATCCTTGTCAAACTGCTTTTTGATTTCTTTTCTGGCTTTCAAGATTGTTTCAGCAATAAAGGATGGCTTGAGCTCGCCTTTGTAATGCCTTATCATATCGTAAATGAAACTTGCTTTTCTTGACTTGATAACAGCATTAGCCAAATCACTACTCAAATTGAACTGATTGAGAAGTTCTTCTCTTATCTCTGTTAGCGTCTTAGTGCTGATCTCTTTTAGTTCTGGTTTAATTAAGGGCAAGTCTGTTTCTGGATACATTCTTGCATGACCCGGCATAGGCCTGAGATAGCTCGTAGTGGCGTCCCTTTTAGCGCGTCGCACCTCGCTTGGCACTCCCTTTTTTATTTCTTTTAACCTTTCAATTATTGCGTTGAAAGCTTTGGCAAGTTTACCCTCTGAGTCAGCTATAATAATAAAACCATCTTCATATTTACATTTCAGCTTTTTTCTAAGTTTGGTTATTTCTGCCTCTGAAATGCCATATCTTGGCAGCTCGTCACTGTGAAACAAACCGCCTATTCCGGCCTTCACTTTGGCATAATCAGACAACTCTGTACCTATTCTGTGATTAGGCGACAATTCAAAGTCAAGTTTGGCTTTTGCTTTCACCAATCTGGCTGCCCAGACCTTTCTTTTTTTCTGTAATGCCTTTCTTATAAGCTTGCATTCTGTGCCGGTAAACAAGCTTGTCACATCAACAGGTTCTTCCATAACAATGCCTTTTGCAATAGATTTCCATTCAAGCAATCTCTGCTGGCGCTTGATTTCATTATCCACGAGCAAGTCCAAATGCCTTAAGTTCTGAGCACCTTTTATCTCAACCCGCCTTCCTCCGTGGATGGAAACATTTACATCTTGCCTAATAGTGCCTATACCGCGTTTCATATGGGGCAGGGACCTTAGCAAGAAACCCAAGTGTTCTGCAACCAATTTGCACATCTTTCCAGATGTTATATCTGGCTCTGTGGATATCTCTATCAGCGGGATTCCAAGCCGAGAGAGGTTATATATATCATAATTGGGCTTCCTTTCAACTATCTTGGCTGCGTCCTCCTCCAGGCATATAGTGGATATCCTTACCTTCTTGTTACTCAGCTCAATAAAGCCATTATAGCCAACGAGCATTGTCCTTTGGAAGCCAGAGGTATTTGAACCGTCAAGAACAATTTTCCGCATTACTACAATTCTCTCGCATATCTTAGCATTCAATATTCTTGCAACATTCAGAGCTATATTCATGGCTGTCTTGTTTGGAGGGTGTGGCGGTTCTTCATCAAGCTCAACTAAGCAAATAGATTTATTGAAGCAATTATAGATAAATGTCTTGTTCTTTGCAACCTCGTGAGCTGCAGCAGCATCCACGCTTCCAAGTTCACCAGTAGATAGGCGCAACTGCCTTTTAACTGTAAAGTCGGGCTTGCCTTCACCAATCTGACAAGGGCAGTTACAAAAGAGCTTGCCGCAATCAAGTTGCTGGTGAATCTCGAGCCCTATCTTCGGTTTCATCTTAACTCAAGTAAGCGTTGTGGGTTATTCTGGCTATGTTCTCGCCGCGAAA
>CAYOTZ010000151.1:0-2283 GCA_964407035.1 uncultured Methanosarcinales archaeon
CTCTGACGAGCTTAACCCACTTAATTGCAGCAAGTTCTATTGCCATTAAAATTAACTGAAAAACTAATTAGAGGAATTATGCGGGGGCTGGGATTCGAACCCAGGAACCCACTAAGGGACAAGGCCCTGAACCTTGCGCATTTGGCCACTTTGCTACCCCCGCAACTAATCCTGTCTAATTGTGATGTGCTTATAAATTTTTTGAGAACAAAAAGCTTAAATAATTTATTAATGTAACAAGTGTAATGGCCTATACATTATCACCATCTACCCTCTCGCTATTTGAGGAATGTCCAAGATGTTTCTGGCTGCACTTCCGAATGGGTATAAAAAGGCCTGATAGCCTGTTTTCAAGCTTGCCGTCTGGAATGGACAAACTAATAAAGTCATACTTTGATGGGTTCAGAAAGCGTAAAGAGTTGCCTCCTGAATTGGCACAGCTGAACGAGGTTGCCCTGTACCAAAACAAAGATATGTTAAAAATATGGCGAAACAATTTTAAGGGGATAAGATGGACTGACAACAAAGGCAACATGCTCAAGGGTGCTGTTGACGAAATCTTGGTCCACAACAACAAGCTTATTGTTTTGGACTTTAAAACAAGAGGCTTTCCTCTTAAGCAGGATACCCATGAGCATTACAGAACTCAATTAAACATTTACAATCTGCTCCTGAGGAAGAACGGTTTTCAAACAGAGGATTACTCTTACCTTCTCTTTTTTTACCCAATGAGTGTCAAGGGACAGGGTTATGTCCGGTTTGAGTTGGTTCTAATAAAGCTAACTGTCAATACAGAGCAGGCAGAGTTACTCTTCAACAGAGCAATAGAATGTCTTGAAGGTAGTATTCCAGAAGCGTCAGAGGACTGTGACTACTGTAAATACACTTCCAAGCTACTCAGCTTTGAGAAGCACCTATAGTTTTCTTTTCATAACATTTTTAAATAACCTTTGTTTTTGTTTTAAAAATCCTATAAAAAAACAGGGTTGGTTTGTATGATTGAAGAAATAAAGCTGAAAGTTGCAGAAGCAATTCAGGATGATGTAAACAAAGGTATAGTTCGTATAGATACTTCTTATATGCGCCAAATAGGGATGTTGCCGGGTGACATCGCACTTATCAAAGGCGACCGCGAGACAGTAGCAGTGGTTGATAGAGCGTATCCCGGGGACATAGGGCTAAACATAATCCGGATGGACGGTATCACAAGAAGAAACGCTAAGACGAGCATTGGCGAAACAGTTATTGTAAGAAAGGCAAAAGTGGAAATTGCTAAAAAAGTTGTGATTGCACCGGCAAGAAAGAATATACACATAAGAGCTTCTTCTTACCTTTTCAAGCAGGGACTCCTCGGCAGGGCTGTTATGAAAGGCGATATAGTAAGTTTAGGCGGTTCTGGCAGAAGAAGAATGGCAATGAGCAAGCTGCCACAGTTTGAAGAGATATTCAACATTCTTGATGAAAGCTTAATGGGTTTCGGATTTGGCGATCTCAAGTTTGTTGTTGTTGATGTCATACCAAAGAAGACAGCTGTTGTGATAACAGACAGTTCAGATGTAGAGCTAAATCCCGAAGCTATTGAAGTTGTGGAAGAGGCCCCTATGGAAGTTAGCTATGAAGATATAGGTGGTTTAGATGAGGAAATTAGAAAGATAAGGGAGATGGTCGAACTCCCACTTAAATATCCAGAGCTTTTCGAACGACTGGGTATTGAGCCGCCAAAGGGTGTGCTGCTTTACGGTCCGCCTGGCACAGGTAAGACGCTACTTGCCAAAGCAGTTGCAAATGAAACAAATGCAAACTTCTTGTTCATAAACGGTCCAGAGATTATGAGCAAGTATTATGGCGAATCAGAGGAGAATCTCAGGAAGAAATTTGAGGAAGCAGAAAAGAATGCACCGAGTATCATATTTATAGACGAGATAGACGCAATAGCACCAAAAAGAGAGGAATCAAAAGGCGAGGTGGAGCGTCGCGTCGTTGCCCAATTGCTGGCACTTATGGACGGGTTGAAGAGCAGAGGCAAGGTTATAGTTATAGCAGCAACTAATATGCCCAATGAACTAGACCCTGCACTGAGAAGACCAGGCAGATTTGACAGGGAGATAGAGATAGGTGTGCCAAAAAAGGAAGGTAGGCTGGAAATATTGAAAATTCACACAAGGAATATGCCCCTTTCAAAGAATGTGGACCTCAACAGAATTGCAGAAATCACTCATGGTTTTGTTGGAGCAGACCTTGCTTCTCTTGCAAAAGAAACAGCAATGATAGTTCTCAGACGAA
>CAYOTZ010000152.1:0-2277 GCA_964407035.1 uncultured Methanosarcinales archaeon
TTGTCAAACTGATAATTAGCATTGTAACATTCAAGAACAAGATTGATTAAAATGAAACAGAGTAGCTTGCTAATCTTGATTATTGCAGCATTGTTATTCGGGGTTGGACTTGTGAGTGCTGCGCCTCCAGCCAATCTCGGTGAAATACTCAGGCAGACATTTCAGGTTATCAATATCCCTGTGGCTGAACTTTACTCTCAGTATCCCCATTTGATTGATTTTATTCTTTACCTCTTGATTTTCATTTACATTTCTAATTATGTTATGAAAGAGAGGTTCGGTCCACAGGGTAAACCGCTTGGTATTGTGTTCGCTGTGCTTTTTGCTATAGGAGCTGCTGTGTTTGAGCAGAGGGCTGGCTGGTCACTCGGTGAGATTTTTCCACTTGCATTACTTGTCGGTGTTTTTTTAGCTTTGTGGTTCCTTTACAGGTTTCTTTCAATAGTGATTCCTGACTCTGCACTTGCAAAAGCAATTGCATATATTATCTTCTTTTTTGTTGCTTCGAGTTTCGCAATGAAGTATATGTACAGAGGCTCCGGTGGTCTGACTTCTACATTAGTGGATTATGGAATTGGGTTTGGTTATATAGGTGTGTTTATTGCTATAATTGTTATTGTAAAAGAGCTGTTTAGTTTCATCGGTAGAGGCGGTGGCACCACTGGTAAATGGCATCAGCCGCTGCAACGCGGTGCTTCGAGTATGGGCAGAGGCTTAGGCAAAGGCGTTGGTGGCTTGGTCGGCGGTTTGGGTTCTGGCTTTGCACAAGGTGCTCGTGGGGGCTGGAATGCAAGCAAGAAGGGCCTGGATAGGTTAAGGAATAAGCTTCGTAGGGATAGTAGTATAGATACAAAACTTGAAAAGGGAAAATTGAGGGATGAGGAAGAGATAAAAGAGGAAACCAGAAAGGATGAACAACTCGAAAAAAAAGAGGAGGAACTAGACCAAGAACTCAAAAACCTCACAGGTTTTGAATCGAGTGAGATAGAAAGGTTAGTTAAGTTACATCAGGAAGCAATTGTGTTATTAAAAAAATATAGAGAAGTAGATGAAAGACAGAAAAAAATTGAAGTTATGATACAGGGAGGAAAAATACCATCAGAAGTAGCAAACAAAGAAATGATAGAATTAAACAATAGAGCTCGACAAATACAAAGGAAAATTCAAGAGATAGCAAATGCATTAGCTCAAACAACTGGAATGATTACTAAGGTTATCTCCAAAGAAGAAGAGGACCTTGCTAAGGAATTGAGTGTAGTTGAACAGGAACTAATTGATGCGAAAAAGGAGGAAAAGCAAGCTACTGACCTGGTAAATAAAACCAAAAAGAGTTTGTCCCAGCTTTTCCGAGATTGGAAATTGGCGAGGAATAGGTTATTAAAGGCTGAGCAACTTCATGATATAGAGACTATACGCAGTGCTGAAAAGGAAATTAATGATATTATTAATGAGATAAAAAATGAAAAAAAGGAGTTGAAATATTATGAGTTCTTACGCCGATATGCAACTGCTAATTTTGGCAGGGCTCAAGACAAAAAGCGCTTAATAGAGAAAATGCTCGCAATCTTAAAACAAATGGATAGGGAAGCCAAGCAGAGATTACTAATAACATGGAGAGAGGGTATGCGAACTGGAAACTTTCAGCCCTTTATCTCAGAATTACGCAAGGTTGAAAGAGAGTTAATAGAAGAAGAACGGTTGATTGACCAAGAAAGGAAGAATTTGAGACGCTCTGAGAGAACTACACTCAAAGAAGAGTATGGTACTAAGCAAGCTGAAAGAGCAACCTCTGCTGATATAGTTAGAGACAGAAAAATAGAATTTGAATAGCAATCAAAACCTTTTTAAAAAGATGCTTATTTCTAAACAAGCATGGTGAAGAGAATAGGCTCTCCGAGAAGGAAGACGAGAAAGAAGTGGAGCCGGCCAATAAAGGAAAAGGGAAGGCTAAACATAACAAGATATATGCAGGAATTCAAGAATGGAGACAGGGTTGTTCTGAAGGCAGAACCGAGCTATCAGGAGGGCTTGTACTACAGGAGGTTTCACGGCAGAGCAGGAGTAGTTCAGAGTAAGCAAGGTAACTGCTATATTGTGCAGATTAAAGACGGAGCCAAGCTCAAATCACTGATTGTCCATCCTGTTCATCTAAAAAGGGTGTGAAAATGAAGATTATTCAAGAAAAGCCAATCAATCTCGTGCTGGTTAACTCTGAGATTGCAAAGATAAAGAAGCGTGACAAGGAGGTAAACTATAGGGTAGGTAAGCTCGAGGAGT
>CAYOTZ010000153.1:0-2265 GCA_964407035.1 uncultured Methanosarcinales archaeon
GTGGAAGAATAAATTTAGATTCTCCGATATTTTTTCCCCACTTAAAGTAGCACCTGCCTTTGTATTTTATCATCAATTCTTCAAAGAACTTTCTTTTATTTGTAGAGATAATCAAATCTAAATCCTTCAGTGGATTTAGGCACGACTTAGATTTTAGTGTTGCTCCCTTTAAAAGTGAGAGTAACTCATCATTGTTTTTTAATGTTCTTAAGCTCATTTCTTAGTATCTGCCTCCAGATCTGTTTTAACGGAAAAAAATTGGGGTTCTTTTTTAAATACTGCTCAAGGATGAAAATCTTCATTCTGTTTAACTTCTTTTCAGAAATTGTTGCACCTGATTCTTGTTTGTACCCTTCAAGGAATGCTTTTTCAAAACACAATGTGTTTGTTCGTTTGTATAACATTAAACCCGGCAATGGAATGAGCACTTTCATATACTCAATTAATTGAGCAAGGTCATAGTAAAAGGGACCGTAAGCAAAGACATACGGCTGGTAACTGCTTGTAGAAGGGTCAACTAACCAGATATCTTTACCTTTAATTAACACATTTGATAACCCCAAATCTCCATATAAGAAACAAAATTCAGATTCAGAGTAACCCTTAGGCACTATTATTTCTTCTTTATTTGGGAGAACCAACCTACTATGAATTACAGCTAGTGCCTTACCGAGGCGTTCAAAAATGGTTGTGAGCTTTAATCTATTTTGATGAAATAGATTATTATTCCAGATTAGATACCATCTTAGTTCAACAGCCCTGTTTATTCTCTCCATTCTTATAGTATTGTTACAGAAATCAAGCAATTTTGGGACATTAAACAGATTAGTTTTTTTAGATATATTGTAGAGTGCTTTGAGTTTTACGAACTCTTTTTGTAAATTCTTGTAGTTATTACTTTTTTTAATATGTTCTCTTTTGGGAAGCATTGATTATCTCCTTGTATAGATTACGATATTTGATTATTACTTTTTTCCAGTCGAAGTTCTGAATAATCTTGAATCCCTCTTCTGAAAATTTCTTTCTTAGATTTTCATCTTTGAGTAACTTCTCGATTCTTTGCTTGAAACATTCTATGTCATCATTAGGGCAGAGGTAGCCACTCTTCCCGTCTTTCACGAGCTCGGGTATGCACGGAATTTTAGATGCAACAACCGGCAACCCGGTTACCATTGATTCCATTATTACTCCAGGTAAGCCCTCTCCCCTGGATGGGAAAACGAACAGATGCGAGACTGAATAGAAATTGAAGACATCTTTTCTAAAACCAGTGAATATAACTCTGTCATCTAAACCAAGTTCTTTTGCAAGTTCTTCATACCGCCTTCTGTTTGGACCATCTCCTATTACAAAGAGCTTGAAGTCTCTTATAGTAAGCTTGCACATTATTTTTAAGAGTATATCAACACCTTTCCTTGGAACGAGAAGTCCGACAAATAGGAGAATCTTCTCGTCCTTGAGTTTGAATTCTTTTCTTATTGCGACAGGGTCCCCTATTCTTTTCGAACTCACATGAATCCCTGTTGTTATCACTCTTACCTTGTTTGTGGCGATTCCAGCTTGTTTTGCATAGGGAATAAGTGACTTACCGTAGAGAGTTATTCTTGCAGGTGAACCAAATATCACCCATCCAAAAAGTTTGTAGTACAAACGAAAGAGGACGTCATACTTCTTGCCGGCAGAAAAGGAATATCCTGCTACAGTGTCCATGGTCAATATCAGCTTGTTCTTAAAGAATAATCCAAGAACAGCGCAAAAGAAATTTACCAAATAAAAATGAGCCCACATATGAATTATATCATATCTTAAATAAACCCTTACTAAATGGATAAAGAGCATTGGAGTTACAGGGATTGGCCATTCGTATGGTAAGAAAGTTGGCTGTATTACAGAATAAGTAAACACCTTCACATTAGGTGGCAAGTCTGAGTAATGTAAACTGTTATCCAATGGTTTACCAAGATGTTTCGGTATGAGGAGGGCAACCTCGTGCTCTTTTGCTATCATTTGAAGGATTTGGGCTATAGGCCGGCGCAATAGAATTGCTGGATTTACATAGCAAATTCTCATTTTTTCTTCTTTTCATCCCTATAGGCAAGTTCTCTCACTACTGTTGTAATATTTTTTCTTAAATCTTCTAATTTGAGATAGACCTTAAAAAGAAGATAATAAAGCAGAATTATGCTAATGTACACTACCACATCTATTCCCCTTCCTATTCCAACAAATCGCGCTATGAATGTTGTTGTTTCAGGCAATACCGCA
>CAYOTZ010000154.1:0-2260 GCA_964407035.1 uncultured Methanosarcinales archaeon
ATAAGCAACCAAAACAAAGAGGTATACCGTGCAGGAGCATGAAGTGCCCCGAATGCGGGACACTAATGGTGAGGGAATGAAAATGAGAATAATAATTGCAAGCAAGGGTAAGACGCTTCAGGATGATATTAGTGAGGTTTTTGCCAGGGCACCGTATTTCCTCGTAGTTGAGAAAGAGAATAAAGAGGTAAAGCTTGTTGAGGAGTTGGTGAACCATGCGGCATCTCAGAGCAGCAGTGCTGGAATAACAGCAGCAAGAATAGTCGCAGAGAAAGGTGCAGAAGTCGTTGTTAGTGGCAATTTTGGCCCGAGGGCTTCCTCTGTGCTTGAACAGTTTCAAATAAAAACAAAAAAAGCGAGTGGCAAGATCGAGGAAGCGTTAAATAAGCTTTGAAAATGATAATAGCAATACCAACAAACGGTCACCAAGGGTTAAAGGAACAAGTTGCAGAGCACTTCGGCAGGTGTTACACTTATACACTAATTGACGAAAACGGAAAATTGCTTAAGATAATTGACAACACGAGCGAGCATATGGGAGGTTATGGCTTACCACCAGAGTTGCTCAAAGCACAGAATGTTGATGTCCTGCTCTGCAAGGGTCTTGGTTCAAGGGCGCTGGATTGGTTTGAGAGGTATGGAATTAAGGTTTACATTTGCAACAGCGATACTGTCAAAGAGATTTACCAAGAATGGAAGCATGGCAAACCCAAAAAAGCAGACAGCAAAGACGCCTGCAGGGGTGCTCATAATTGAGAATTGCAATCACTGGTGGAAAGGGCGGCACCGGGAAATCAACAATAGCAACCTCAGTAGCAGTAATGCTGGCAAAAGAAAAGAAAGTGCTGCTAGTGGACGCCGATGCTGAATGTCCCAACGACCATCTCTTGCTCTCTGCAAAACTAGAAAAGCAAAAGGAGATCACGCAGCTAATACCAAAGTGGGATTACAGCAAGTGTACAAAATGCGGCAGGTGCGCAAATGGGTGCAAGCAAAATGCTATTGTTTTTGTTAAGAACAAATATCCTGCTTTTGTTCCTGAGCTGTGCAATGGTTGCAGGGCTTGTATTCTCTCATGCCCAAGAGGAGCGATAACAGAATCACATAAGGTTATTGGAAGCATATCCACTGGCAATAACTATAATGTTGACCTAGTTTCAGGAGAACTCGAGCTGGGAGAACTGGCATCTGGGGATGTGGTTCACGGGGTGCGAGAGTTTGCTGACAACTTGTTCAGGAAACAAGGCTATGAGATTATGCTAATAGATGCTTCAGCTGGTATCGGGTGCCCTGTGATTGCATCCATAATAGGGACTGAATACGCAATAGCAGTAACAGAGCCAACGCCATCGTCTTTTCATGACATGAAACGCGCCCTGTATATAGCAGAACATTTTGGTATAAAACAGGGCATAGTGATTAACAAGTATGACCTTGCAGAGAGGTTTGCTAAAAAAATAGAAACTTTTGCCAAGAGAAAGGGCATAGAGATATTAGTAAAAATTCCATTTGACCTCTCATTTATCAGCTCAACTGTTAAAATGAAGCCGGTTGTAATCCAAAACAAAAAGTTTGTTCCACTGATAAAGGATATAATAAAAAAGGTTTTTAACTAAACAAAAAACAACCCGGCAGCTGTCGAATAAATGACTACCAGCCCTATATAAACCAAGGTTTTCTTTGCTCCCAGCACTTTTCTAACAACAAGCATATTGGGCAAGCACTACACCTGAAACAGAACCAATCGAGTAAGCTACAACTTTTTGCTTTTTTGACTCAGGTAGCGAAGAACTGCCTCTTTCTTAACAAAAACAGAAATAGCTCCAGCTATGAACAGTGCCGAGACCAGACAGGTTAAAAAATGCCTCCTTTCATAGTCATGTAACAGTGCAAAAGCACTTAATACAGAATTATGGAATCAACTAAAATCTGCATGAACAAAGTAAAGCAAAAGAAACACAGTTATCATAAAAAAGTTATAGTCCCTGTGCTCTATCTAAAGCCACTCTTTTATTTCCTCAGCGCTTGGTATTCTGCCACTTGCCTTTACTTCACCATCTATTACAAGAGCAGTGGGTATTGAAAATACCTTTTGACATAATCTCATCAACATCAGTTACATTGACAACCTCTCATGCTTGTTGAGTTGCTTCAATGCCTCAAGCACATTCTGCTCAACCTGCTTGCGTTTTGGGCAACCAAAACCGAGTATCTCTATTTTCATGCATACACCTACTGTTCAGCATAATCCCAATACCTA
>CAYOTZ010000155.1:0-2249 GCA_964407035.1 uncultured Methanosarcinales archaeon
TTCGATAAGAATGTAGAGGAACACAGGTTAAAGCTTGAGGGAATAAAGGATAAAACAATAAAGAGGTTAGAAGCAAAAAACAACACAAATGTTGAGCACATTAAGCGTGTCTTTCACATGATAGAGGCAAATACTAACACAACTGCAGAAAAACTATTGGCTAATAAGCAGAGGGCAATACTGCGCTACAAAGCAGTAACAGGCAAGAATGATAATGAAACAGAGAGAACCGTGAGAGAGATAGAAAATAAAGTAGGGGTCACAAGATACAGAGCTATCAGAGCATATATAGGGCTTAACAGTGCCACTAAAGCCTTAATACTCGCAGAGAAAACAGCGAACAGAGCTAACAACACAGAGTTACAACAGAAGCTCAGAGAAAGAATCGAAAAATTAGAAAGAGTGAAAGAGAACATAAAAAAGGGTAATTATAAAGAGGCAGAGAAGAATGCAGAGATGCTAAAGCACCAACTGAGGATTCAGCAACAAGAAGAAGGTAATGTTGGTATTATAGGAAAAACAAAGGCAAATGTGGTAGTCCAATCAGAACCGCCAATTCCGCCAAAGCAGAAGTAAACTTTTTTTATCTTATTCTTATAGCATCAAGGTTTCGTGGAGCTGTAGTTTCTATTCTGAAACGCTTGTGTATAGAGCTTGTGAGGTTGAGCACCTTGGAGTTCTCGCCGTGCACAACTACAACCTTGTTTGGCCTTGGATTGCAGCGCTGTAAGAAATTCATGAGTTCGTTTCTGCCAGAGTGACCAGACAGCCCATTTATAGTGTGAATCTCCATCTTAATTAACAATATCTCCTGGTTCCTGCCGTTGGAACTCATAACAATCTCACGCTCGCCATGCTGGATTCTGGCGCCTAACGAGCCAGTACCCTGGTAACTCACAAACACTAAACTGTTCTTAGGATTGTCAGCGAGATGCTTCAAGTATTCAACAGAGGGGCCACCAACAAGCATACCGCTCGTTGCCATGATAATACAAGCCCCCATTTCCTCAACAACCTTCATTCTCTCCTTCTGTGAGCCGATTCTCATGAACACATCTGAAAGAAAAGGATTTGTGTCCTTGTGAAATATCTGCTTCTTCAACTCGCGGTTGAGATACTCTGGATAGGTTGTGTGAATAGCAGTGACATCCCAGACAAGCCCGTCAATCACCACAGGCACTTTGGGTAGCTTATTTTCCTTTATCATATTCTCAACAATCACCATTACCTCTTGAGCTCTACCTACTCCGAGCACAGGTATCAGCACCTTACCCTTGCGCTTGATTGTTTCCTCAATAATCTTTCTCAGCTGCTCCTCACAGTCTTGTCTTGGTGGCAGAATATCCTCTTTGCCACCGTAAGTTGATTCTATAATCATGCTCTCTAACCTTGGAAAAGTTACACTAGCTGGATTGAGCAGCTGCGTCTTCCCGTATTTCATATCCCCTGTGTAAAGCAGGTTATGCAGCCCGTTACCTATGTGCAGATGAACCATTGAACTGCCAAGCACATGGCCCGCATTGTATAGTGTTATTCTAACATCTGGTGTGATATCTGTCACTTCTTCATATTCAAGAGTTATAGTATGTTTCACCATCTCTTTGATGTCATCTTGACCAAAAAGGGGTTTCCTATTCTCTGAGCGCATTATCTTTACATAATCAAGCAACAGCAGGGCAGCCACATCCCTTGTCGGCTTTGTACAGTAAACAGGCCCACGATAACCAAACTTGAACAGGTAAGGTACCAAACCGCAGTGGTCAAGGTGCGCGTGTGTGATTATAACAGCATCAAGCTC
Source organism: uncultured Methanosarcinales archaeon (assembly GCA_964407035.1). Classification (GTDB taxonomy): domain Archaea; phylum Nanobdellota; class Nanobdellia; order Woesearchaeales; family B29-G15; genus B29-G15. Next base: position 1,799 of record CAYOTZ010000155.1, read on the forward strand.
GTTTATATTGAACTCGGGTGCGTCTAGAAAAGGGTAAGCATCCTTTTCAGTGGCAGCAACATCGATACCACAATCCAACAGCACCCTGCTTTCCTGTGTCTGCAGGAACAGACAAGACCTGCCCACCTGCCTGCCACCACCAAGCACAGATACCCTTATCCACTCGCTCTTCTTCTCTCTTATCCAACCGTCGTAAATTCTGTGCCCAACCTTATCAAGGAACTTTCGCCTGTAATCAGAATGCTCGTAAAGCACGCCTCGAATGTTCTCTATCAGGACTGACTTTATTGGTGGTGCTCTCCTTATCACAGGCACCCAGAGTGTTTCTTCCCTTATCGCAGCGAGAATCTCGCCTCTTTTGCCAATTGCCACACCAGGCTTTTCTGCCTCAATAATCACCTTAGAACGCTGAGAGTCAAAAATAACATTGGTAACTCCTGCCTCCTCTGGT
>CAYOTZ010000156.1:0-2245 GCA_964407035.1 uncultured Methanosarcinales archaeon
GAAAGGCATAGAGCTTGAAGGCGGCTGGAAGATATTCTTTTATATTATATCATTAATAGCACTCATCCTAATATTCATAGGAGCACTCGGCTGGCTACCAACCATCGGTAGCTATATCTCTGGATTCTGGGATAACGAACTAGTAGCCGGGATATTCCTATTGCTCATCTGTGTTGGCTTTATATTCCTCGTAGTAGGAGGCAGTCCAAAAAAATCATCTAAATAAGGAGGTATAAAAATGGCAAGCTTCACTGATGTGTTCTTGTGGTTGGACGAGTTGGGTGTTTCAGAATCCCTGCTGCCATTCCTGTTGGTGTTTGCTCTTGTGTTCGCGATACTGCAGCAGGTAAAACTTTTCGGCGAAGACAAGAAGAACATTCACATAGTAATTGCCTTGATACTCGCACTCTTGTTCGTCATACCACATGTGACAAATAGGTACCCAGCAGGAGCAGACCCTGTTGAGGTTATAAACAAGGCATTGCCTCAGGTAGGCATTGTGTTGATAGCAATAATAATGGTAATGCTGCTCGTCGGCGTTTTCGGACATACTTTGGAAGTTAAGGGTTCTCCACTATCAATGTTTGTGATCTTAGGCGCGTTTGGTTTTGTGCTTTACATCTTTGGTTGGGCAGCAGGTTGGTGGAGCAAACCTGGTTTCCCGAGATGGCTGAACTTTCTGGCTGACCCTGCAACAAGAGCAATGCTGCTTATTTTAGCAGTTTTCATATTAATAGTGTTCTTCATTGTAGGAGGCGGGTCTAAAGAGGGAAAAGCCAAGAACGGACTGAGTAGTTTCCTGGACTGGTTTAAGAACATGCTGAAATAAACATGGCTACACCAATATTGAACACCTCGGTGCTTGAAAACTTCTCTATTTTATTTGTTATTATCTTTCTCTTTTCTATAATTTACGGACTTCTCGAGCTAGTAAAAATATTCGGCGAAAACAAGAAGAACCTACACGCGATTATTGCACTTGCAGTAACGATAATTGCAGTAATGACTCCGGACCTGCTAAGAATGATAAAAATGATACTGCCCTGGGTCGCCTTAATGATACTATTCTTCTTCTTCCTGTTTGCCATACCCTTGTTCATGGGTTTAAAGAGAGACGAGATACTGGTGTTTATGGGTGGCAAAAAAAAGCTCGGAGCAGTTGGCTGGGTCCTCGGTGCTATGATTTTCTTAATTGTTTACTCTCTAAGCAGCCTCTACGGCGAGCGGTTATTGAAAGGTGATTTGGAGGGAGGTAATGCTAGCATCAATGTCACAGGACAGAGTGAATTCAAAACGAACATACTAAAAACACTCACTCATCCAGCCATACTTGGACTTTTTGTTCTGCTCTTGATATCCATGCTGACAATAAACTATCTCACAAAGGACTAGCATACAGAAATAGCTCTATTTCTTTTTCTTTGACATATTCTCTGCCAGATCGGAAAGCTGCTTTACATTCTCGGTAAACTTTGGCAGAACATCCTTAAACACCATCTCCATTGCCTTGAGCTGGGCGCCCACATTTCCCATACTCTTGTCGTATTGCTCTATCTTTTTCAACAATGCTACATGCAACCTGTCGAACTCGCTTCTAAGGTGCTCAAGCTCACTGGCAAGTTTGTCTACCCTTTCTGTGAAGGCGTTCTTCCATTCAATTATCTTCTCAACTGTTTCAACAAAGTCCTTCCATTTCTCTTCAATTATTGTCTCAGTTACTTCTTCTATCTTCTCAATCAATTCTTCCTCTGTGATCCCCACATTCCCAAATGCAGCAGCAGGGGGAGACGGGATTGTTTCTGGAGTTGTGGACTGCTGTAAAGAAGCAGGTTGCATTGAGCCTGCTGGCTGCGATTCCATTGGTATAGGGTTACTTGGCTGGCCAGGCATTGGAGATTGTGACACAACACCAGTAGAAGCATGCAAATCTGCTTGATTCAATGCATCAAAGATTTGGGTTGTAGTGTAACCGTCACGTTGCAAGGTTTCTACTATCTGGTTATTGGTTAGCCCCTGGGCACGCATTTGCAGCACCCTATCAACAGGGAGAGAACTCTGCTTAGCACCAGCCTCTTTTTTTTCACCAAACATCGGCATCTTGCTCTTAAAAATTCAAGCTCTTTATTTAAATTTTTCTATAAAATTTTTAATTCCTTTTATTTAAATTTTCAAGCGTTTGCTTAACTATTCTTTCCACATCTGCTTGAGTAACAAAATTTACAGGCCTCCAGAGTTCTAAATACTT
>CAYOTZ010000157.1:0-2223 GCA_964407035.1 uncultured Methanosarcinales archaeon
TCTATAAATGATTGGATAATTTGAGCATCTGTTATGTTTTGCAATTTTGGTTTCATTTTTTCAATTATAATAAGGGCTTCTTTCCTTATTTCTTCGTACAAATTTCCAAATTTTAATAGTTTATTTTTCATAACAATATCCAACAGCTCTGAAATTTATAATTTTATCGGACGGTATTGTAGCTTTCTCTTTATTTTTTCTTTGATTAATTGTAAGAAAATTAATTCTAAACAAAAAACGTAATAATAAAAGGTTTTCATAAAATCAAATAGAAAACCTTTTAAATGAAACCTTTACACTTAGTAGCGTATGGAACTAAACATAATCAATGAGACAAAATCTGAGTTCGTATTTGAGATAAAAGGTGAAGGTCATACTCTCTGTAATGCTTTGAAGAACGAGCTGAAAGATGATGCTGATGTGGATTACGCCACCTACAAAATAGCCCACCCGCTTATCGGCATACCCAGGTTTATTATAAAGACAAAAAAGGGTTCACCAAGAAAAGCAATACTAAAAGCGATAGAGCGCCTCAAACAGAAAAATAAGGACTTTGTCCGTGAATTCAAAAGAGCAATAAAATGATTTCAAAAGAGCAAGGCAAACTCCTTCTAAAGCTTGCTCGAGATGCAATTGCAGCCCATTTCACGCAAAAAGAACCTAATATAGCTGAATACAAAGCAAAATTCAACCAACCAAGTGGCGTTTTTGTCACACTAAAAAAGAATGGCGAGCTGCGTGGCTGCATAGGTTATCCTCTACCTATTTACCCCTTGTGGCAGGCAGTTATGAAGGCTGCTGTAGCAGCTGCGTTTCAGGATCCAAGGTTCTTGCCACTTAAAGAGGACGAGCTAAACGAGATAAAAGTGGAGGTGTCTGTACTCAGCCAGCCAGAACTGATAAAAGCAGATACCCCTAAGGATTTTTTCAAACAGATAAAGATAGGCGAGCATGGGCTTATCATAGAATACAGGTTCAACTCAGGACTGCTTCTACCTCAGGTTGCCACTGAGTACAACTGGGATGCAGCAACATTCTTAAGGCATTTGTGCCTAAAAGCAGGACTGCCAGAATATGCATGGAAAGAAAAAGGGGTAAAGATTTACAGGTTTACTGCTCAGGTTTTTTCTGAGTAGCAGTTTTAACACTGCCACCATGATGGCTGCCACCTTTCTTCACAAGGTAAAGCTTTAGCAGTAATAACGCGCAAATCACAATAACAAGCCCACCGAGAATGTAAGGCAAATATGAGCCCCTTTGTTGAACCTGCACAGGTGGCTGCTCAATTGTTTCGCCACCTGCTTGCGGCTGTTTCTCTGTTGCAGGTTGTTTCCCCTCTTCTTGTTTAACCTGCTCTTGCTCTGTGGCTTGTTCTTGCTCCTTCTCTATTAACCTTAGGCTGAGCTCTGCTTTTAACACTCCGCTTTCATTCAGAATGTCGTTAAGTTTTATGCTTAAGTCATTCACCTTGTCGCTATCGACATCAACATTTTTGCTCTCTCCTTTTGCCAGTGTAATTTCAATTGGCTCTGAGTTTATACTTAGAGTTATCTTGCTCAGTGTTATTGCAACAAGCGTTATCTGGTGCTGCTTCTCATTCAGCTTGAAGCTTATCTTGTCATTAAGCTTGAGCTTGAAACTACCACTGCTGCCAGTCATCTCAAAACTCTCTGGTGTTATTGTAGTGGTTGTTCTGTTTGTTGTAAGTATCGCTCCTGCAGCGCCGCCTCCACCACCTTCTGTTGTTGTGGTTGTTTTGGCTGTTGTAGTTGTAGTTGCACCAGGACTGCTAACTTCTACATTTACACTATCCTGCAATGTATCAGCTATGAACACTCTTGTAGAGTAGTTGCCCGCACTATCAAAACCATTGTCATTGTTCCAGTTGAAACTTGCAGAAGCGCCAGCCTCTATAGCGGCAGGATAGCTCATCTTGGGGTTGTTGTTGAGCTGAAGATAAATATTGTTGGCAGTTGTGCCGCCAATATTGGTTATTTTAAGGTCAAGTGTTGCACCATCATAGTATGTGCTGGGTGGGTTTATATATTCTACTGTGAGTTTGGCAACACCAGCCACATCCACATAAGTTGTACTTGAACCGTCCCATACCTCTGTCCCGTCAGAAATCAGGGTATAAGCAATAGTGTATGTGTTAGGCACATCACCTGTGACGCTCCATCTTGCAGTCCCGGATTCCTGGTCGCCAAGCGAGGTAGGCATGCT
>CAYOTZ010000158.1:0-2156 GCA_964407035.1 uncultured Methanosarcinales archaeon
TCTCTCCAGGAATTTTTCCCTGCTTTTTTCCATATCTCTGTTACTTACTTTACTCAACCACTTATTTATTCTTTCAAGCGTTCTGTTGTAATCCTTTGCCTGTAGCTCTGCCTTGTCAAACTTGCCTGTTTCTAAGTAGTATTTCATAAGTCCTAACTTTTGCTCTGCCATTGAAAGCTCGAGTTGTGCTTTCTTCATTTTGTTGAATATAAACGCTAGTTTAATCTTGTGCATAAAATTGCTGAGAACCAATCCCAGTCCTGGTTTGATTGGCTTTACTTCTGGCAATAGCACACAGCATATCCCACTTTTGGCTTCCTCTAATGGTCCAAGTTCATAATAACCTTCTTTGCAGCCAGCTATAACGCTTGTTGTGTAACCTTGGAGCTTGTTGCATTCCTCTTTGTCTATTCCAATATGCACCTGAGTGAAGTTGCTTGTTAGCGCCGTTGATGCCTGGTGCGTTACTGCTCCTGCTCTGGGCAAACAGCATTTCTTCCCTTGACTCCCAATCTCAAGTTCACTATAAAGTTGCTTGCAGCTCTCGTTTATTGGCAATATGTAGCCCATTGCTTTCTTACAATTCTCTTCTGCAAGCTCTGGTGTCAAACAGCAAACTCCACTTCTGCCTACAATTGCCATAGCTTCTGTTCCGTTTGAACAGTTGTTAAAGCTTAAGACAAGCTGTCCGCCAAGCTTGTTGCATATATCTAGTGTAATTTCTGGTAGCTCTGCATAAACCATCTGTGTAACCAACAGCAACAGTACTACCAGTAGCTTCTTCATTTTGCATCACCTTTAGCATTTTCTTCTGGCTGAAATTCATTCATTATATTTAAAATATACCTAAAACAAGATGAAACATCACTTTAGCTTTACCTTATTGGCGTTGCCGATTGGTATTTTTTCAACAAGATTTCTTGCTTCGAGGTTCCTGAGCATTCTTGTTATCTTGGATTTTGAAAAACCTGTTTCACGAACCAGGGTGGTCTGCCACACAATTCCTTTGTGTTTTTTCAATATTTCCAGAATTTTGAGTTCTTCGTCTAGTAGGTAGCTAAGAAGCTTGCCTTTGTTTTTGAGCTTGATTATTGCTGTAGCAGAAGCAATTGAGACAAGAATAAGTACTGTCAATACATAAGCAAGGTAATTCTGTGTGGTTCTGTTTGAGAATAGTGCAAGAATGGCAAAACCTTTACTTTTGCTTAACTCGGTATCCCATTTTATCGTTATGCTGCGACCGTTTGTTGTGATTGCATTTGGTATTGGATACAGGCTGGGCCTGGCAGAGTTAACCCCATGCTTTAGTGTGACTCCATTCAGGATCAGCATAACAGTAGCATTTGGTATGTTAAATGGTGATTTTATCTCTGTTAGAAACTCATTCTCAAGCAAAGGCTCTTTAGTTTTGTATTCTAAATAGAACTCTCTTCCTGTTCTGTTCGTTGCTAGTGTGCTGTGCATCTGCTCCTGTTGCAACTTGTAACTGGAGCTTATGCTGTCAATGTATAGTGCTATATCAAAGGCGTCTCTTTCTAAAGTCAGGTTTAAAACAGACGGAGTGCTCAGTGTGAAATTGTAGCTTACTTCTACTATACTATTGTTGATGCTGTAGATGATAGTCGCAGAATCAGAGATTGCTTCAGAGTCCTGCACATCGCAAACAGCTATAAATAACACTACCAGCAGCCCTGTCCACCACTTTTTCCACCTCTTCTTTTTCATTTTTATATTGTAAATTTTTATATAAACTATTTAAAACTTATTCTGTAACATAACTCTGTACGCAATCTTTATTCCGAAATCAATTAAAAATTGAATAACCTCTCTATAACAAAAGTTTTATATATTAGTTTTAAAGAAGCTTTCAACAGAGGGGATTTGCAAAAATGAGGAAATTATTCATATTATTGGTTATCTTGGCGCCTCTGCTAACTCTGGCAAATTCTGATGTTACAATAAATGTCAACCCAGTAAACAATTCAGTAATCTATCTAAGCAATCAATACGCCTTTTTTGATATTACAATCAGCAATCCCTATTCTTATGAAGAGGCATTTAATATCGATTTCAGGGACATGAGCTGGGTTTTCTGGTCTGAGCCCTATGTAGACCTTGTTAGCGGTTTTACAATCCCAGCTGAAAGCAACTACACA
>CAYOTZ010000159.1:0-2154 GCA_964407035.1 uncultured Methanosarcinales archaeon
CTGCAGGACAAGGCCTCAACGTCCAACCAGGGACCCTCAAAGCAAACATCAAGCCTCAATTCAGCTTCGACCCCGCCATAAAGCCCGTTTGCGGTTACAGGTGAGGGCTAACCACCCGGTCTAGCCTGCCCATTGTAAAATAGCAGGAGCTAACTTTTAAAGCTTATGGACATTAGAAGTATTTTCCAATGTAATTTCTCACTTGATTCAAGAAGCTGTGACTAAAGTAAGGAAGGGCAAGCACCAAGCCAAGAGCACTTGCAAATGCAAGTGTTGATGTGCCAATAGCAATTTCCTTACCAGAATTAACCAAGACCTCAAGCTGGCTCACTCTCTTTCCCCTAACAAAATCCCTAACAGCAATAGAAACAGGCCTGACCCAGCCGCCTGGATAAACAACAGAATGCATCTCGCCAAGAGGGCCAGAGAATTCTGAAGAGACATTAAGCAAACCATTATGAATTCTCTCCCTTGCTGCTTCCATCATCTCCTGATTTTGGACATATACTTTTACAGGTGCTTCTATTAGTTTTGCTACCAGTCCTTTGGGTTTCATAATAGTAAAGTAACACAATTAGCTTATAAAACTTTTGTATAATATATAAAAATTTAGAATATTTTACCGGACTGAGCGTCAATTTTTAGAGTGTAGCTAACTCTCTTTCTGAAGTCAAAAAAGCTCCAAACAACCCTGGTGCCTTTTAGCACATACACTGGCTTACCATCCTCTAAGCTAAGCTCTATTGACGCTATCTTGTTCACTCTATAATTTCTCTTGAAGCTGCTTGCCGCTTCATCTGGTAAAACCTTAATCCGTGTGCTGTCATCTACTTGATCCAGATACAGATTTCCATCTTGGTAAAACAGGTTGTAACTTGTAACAGCAGTGATTCCATTCACTGTCAATTCTGTAATCCCCTCGCTTGGCTTTGGCAATAGCTTTAATCTATTGTTGTTGATGTAGATCTCAACAGGTTCGGTAAAGGGCTCGGTAGTAGCTACCCCAGATTCTGGTTTCAATGGAACTGGTTCAGGCTGTGGCGGCGTCGGTTCGGGTTTTACTGGCACAGAAGCTGAGCATTTGGCATATCTTATAATCCTGCCTGTGCAGGAGCTGTACCAGCCCTCTGAACGGGTGCCAGCAAACTTGCACACAGCTTCGCAGGCACAATCGTCGTATTTTATTAAAACGTTATCAATGTACCAACCCTCTGAACGGGTGCCAGCAAACTTACAAACAGGTCTTTTCTCTTTAGTAATCTTCTTTAACGGAACATATATACTCTTTGCCCCTTCAACAAAAAAATACTTGTGTGCTGTTTTGTATCCTGACTTGCTAATTTCAGCCCTGTAATAGCCGTCTTCAAGGTATGCAACAGCAACTCCCTTAGCACTTGTGTAATATGTCCCAACATAGATACTATAACTCTCTCTCGAACTGCTGACTGCCTGCTCAGGATTTTCTCCACTATTTTTTTCTTTTAACGGTTTAACAGGTGCTAGGTTGGATTTGTAAATAACAATCTTTGCGCCTGTTATCGGATTTTGTAACTGATACGAAGCCGACTCAATTATCTGTTCTTGCCTTTCTGATACAGCAGTTTCTTTGGTCTCTTCCTCCTCTGACGATACTACTGCTTCTTCTGATATCCCAATCTCATGTGTTGAAGCTTCTGATTCATACACATAGAATACCACTCTTCTCTTCGATTCTTTTTTCAACTGAACATTGAAACTCCTTTCAATACCTGAATATATTCTCACATGATTAGAATACTCAGTGTAAAACTTTTTGCTAACTTTTATATCATAAAGTCCAGACCTTAAGCTTTTAAAGTTAGCGATCCCTTCAGAATTCGTTGTCCCGCTTACGCATACCCTATCAATGCATTTTTCTCCTGGCTCGCACTTTACAGCCGAGCATAAAGATACATAAGCACCATAAATCGGCACTTCTTTTTGGTTTGCACCGCATTTGTTTTGTACCGGCTCTGGAGCAGCTCTTTGCTCTGCTGTTAGTTTCCAACTGGAGAGTTTATTACATTCATAAACATACACTTTAAGTGCGCCAGTAGATTGCTCCTGTTTGTCAAGCACAATAGTAAGCTGTTCATTAGCGAAAATCTTCACTTTGAGGCTTTTCGACAAATAACC
>CAYOTZ010000160.1:0-2150 GCA_964407035.1 uncultured Methanosarcinales archaeon
TTATTAAGCTGAGAGCATAAGTCAAAGTTCACTTCATACTTTGCCATCATATAGAACTTTGTTTTATTATCGCTTAAATCAAGCTTGTTTTTCTCAAGAACTGTCTGCACAGAGCCAAGAGGTGTGTTAGCTATGTAAAGTTTAGCAAAAAGAGGAAATTGTTGGATTATGTCAAACTTAGCTGCAGCTCCAGCTAATTCATCGTACTGCAATTGACCGGTGTGAACAAGTTCCTGTATTGTTTCAAAAGGGGTTGCTATAAGCTGCAAAAATAGCTCCCAATTTGAAATAGGCGCTGTATTGCTCACTCCTGTAGTTGAGTAGATAACTGTCTCAATAAGGTTATTGTAAATAACATTCTCGCTACACTGCAAGTAGTCCCAGGGTGTTTCTGATTCGCCTTCACAGTGGGCCACATTAAGTAGAGGAGCTACGCCTTTGTCCGGGTCAAAAAGGTTTGTGTTTAGAGCCATACCAAGCAGAACTTTATCATTGGATAAGTCGTGCAAGACACAGAAATTGTTCACGCAATTGAACTGTTTGTTGCCTCTTGAACAGTCTCTGAAATAATCTATTACTGCTCTGCCATCCACAGTGTAGTTAATATAATTCAAAGCAGAGTTGTAATCATCGCAGTAAAGTTCGAAATTATCTGAAGCTAACTGAATCAACTTGAATGCCACTAAGCTAGCCCTTGATATCCAATTCCCTCTCAAACAGAAATAATCTAGTATCCATTGCTCTGTTGTTATGCACTGGGGCTCTTCTGGTGTGAAATATGCATTTGGGTTATTGTTATTTTTATAGCTATTGTAGCTAACAAGGCATTGCTCGTCTATCTGAGGACAATACCCCTTTTGTGTGTAATCCCAAGTGTAAACCATTTTGGCTGGCTTCCAATTACCATTAATACAACGATAACGATAGTCTGAATCCAGAGTATAAACATAAAAATTGTCTGGCTCGTCAGCTTGGTTCTCAATGCACTTTTCACTGTTCCAGCACCACATTGTTGGACAACAACCAAATCCACCAGCAAGGTCATTCTTTCTGGTATCTATTACCTCGGTTGCATTGAGAGGTTCGTCAAGAATGTCAATACCAGGGTTCCTGTTATCAAGCCATGCATTTAACTGCGGATCGCAATAATAATTGCATATGTTCTCACAATATTCTTTAGCATACAACCCTTCATAATAGCCAGGGTTTTCTGCAGAGCAAACATAGAAGCTACCTTTGGTATATATTATTTGATTATTTGCATATCGCTTGCATTCCTCACCAGTGACCCATACAAAATTGTTGTCCTCTAAGGTGCACAATTGGTTGTCTATTATTGTTCCGAGGTCTGCTGTGCCGTCATCTCCACAGCAATAGCCTGTTTCAGCCGGGTCAAAGCTCGAAACTCCAGGTAACCAAACACCTCTGCTACTCGTGCATGTGTCAGCAGAGCAGTCACCATCACTACAACATTCTTCTGATGAGTCGCTAACAAGAACCCAATTTAGAGCTCCGTAACTATCATCAAACTCACACCTGTAAAGTGCCAAACCTTCACATCTCGTTGAACCCTCAGGTGAACATAAGTTATCTGGAATTGTTGTAGTTGTTGTACTCGGCGGAGGACTAATAACTGTTGTGGTGGTTACTGTAGTAGTTGTACCAATAACTGTTGTGGTAGTAACAGTAGTGGTTGTACTAATAACTGTTGTGGTGGTTCTCGTAGTTGTAGTTAGCCATGTTGTAGTGGTGCTTGTAGTAGTAGCCACTCTACAAGCATTATCTATGCATTCTTGTGATGGTGTGCACAGAATCTGATTTTTTGTGCAACAATTCCCTTGACAAGTGTAAAGCACTTGTGTTGAGCTATTATAGCAATAATTATTATGGGTTCCTTTTGAATCTGTGCATCCTGCTGTGGTAGCTGAACAACTCACGCATCCAGATAAGCAAGTAGAGTAATTTGAAGAAGGCGTATTGTATACCCATACCCTCTCTCTACAACTTGTTGTTAATATATAGGCTCCTACTGCTAAACCTGAGAGAGAAAGAGTTCCACATCCGCATTTGTCTAAGTTAACTTTTCTTACCAAGCTACCTGTTAAATCCCATAATCCAATTTCACTGTTCGGCACACCATTTCTTATACA
>CAYOTZ010000161.1:0-2116 GCA_964407035.1 uncultured Methanosarcinales archaeon
TGGGCAGAGAACTGGGAGTACTCAGTTGGTGATACTGTCAGAATTTGGTTATATGTTCACGACATATTAAACGATACAGATGTTATACCAAACAATGTTACAGCTATACGCGTAGAAGACCCTTTCGGCTCCAAGATAAGCAACCCGCAGTTCAATTGGATACAAGGTAATGATTATGCTAATCTTACCATTGGTGATGACTGGGTTAGCGGCAACTATCATGTTGAGCTAAATGTGACCAGTGAAAGTAATTTTGCTGTTATCTGGGTTGACTTCTTCGTGAGAGGCAATGACGCTTTGTCCATTATATGGGACCAAAATAAATGGGACTACACAAAGAATGGCATCTTTACACTGAACTTGAAGGTGACAGATAGTGGAGAGCCCAAGCAAGGTGTAAAAGCAGCACTTATTGACTTTAAGGAAAGACCAGAAAACTGGAATGATACTGGAGAGCATATAACACTACCTAACGGTTCTTATTACTTCTCCACCGCAGACAACAAAACGAATGACAAAGGTGAATTAGTATTCTATATCAATCTATCAAAGGCAGCCCTGTATTCTGGTTATTATTCCGGCGAGCTGAATGTTGGAGGCCAACCAGTTTGGTTCGACTTTAATGTTAGAAACTATAATTTAGAGGTTTTTACGAGTGAATGGGAATACGGGATACAGGATACTATTGAGATAAATGTGAGGGCCCGTAACATATCCAACTTTAACCTGCTGCAGGAGAGCGGCACAGTTGTTGTTGATAAAATACTGAGGCATGAACCAATGGAATGGATGCCAGTGGATATTCCTTTATCAGCTTTCGGATTAACAGCTAATTCATCATTCCAGTTGATAAACGGAGAGGGGCTTGTTGAGCTTGTGCCGAATAGCACTGTTCTAAACCTGGACAAACCATACGACTTTGAAGTTAGGGTTAAAAGCAATATAGCTTCTCTTGGGAATGAAACGAGTTTTGCCTGGTTCAGGTTGAGTAACACTGTCACTCCAGAACTTTTGCTGGTTGACAGGACAGGTGAAGAGCCAGACCACTACTTCGGTGGCCAGACATACACACTTGTGCTGATGAATGCAATCAACGCAACAGCAAAGGTTACCAATCTTTGGGGTCCAATTAGCAAAGTGATAAACGATGAGATGAAGTCATCTGGTCAAGGTAACTTTAGTTATAATGTCACACTGCCGCAGATGTCGGGCTTTTACACAATAGAGGTAAGCTTGGATACTGCATCCGGTTATCTCGAGTATCTCCATTATGACTTTGTTGTCGGTTCTGAAACAGAGTTAAACGGCTGGATTGAGGGCAATGTTATTCCAAGCATGAACTTCACAGTTCAGCTTGAATTATTCGGTCAGGGTGAAGACCCGTGGTGTGCAAGAGACCCTGTATGCGTTCAGGACTGGCCTTGGTTTGGACCGTTGGCTAACAAGACGATAAAGCTAATCGGAATGGTGGACTTGAGTAATTTCTCTTTCATAAATTTTAGTGAGTTTGGCATTTCAGCAACGACATCTGTTTGGCCTGAATCAATGTTTGGTGGTATGCTAGTTGACTGCAGTCCTTATTCAGATAAAGTGAGTTGTAACAATGAAGAGAAGTGTGGTTGGGTTATCGACCATTGTGAGGACATTTACGGGTATTGTAGCAAAAACATGAACAAGACAGAGTGCGAGGCTGCTGGCAGGGGTTGCCAGTGGACAGGAGATTTCTGCGATTATGTTGAAAAGAAAAAAGAAGAGGAAGTGGAAGATATGATGCCTCCTGGTATAGCACAATTTGAACTCGACCCTACAGTATTAAACATGGAGAAAGGCAAAAAGTACAATCTCTTGTTCGAATATGTGGATGATAAGGGGCAATCAACAAAGACAAAGGTGTTTGCTCAGGTAGAATCATACCATGTTGCTATATCAAGGAACGAGATGAATCTCGGTGCCAATAGCCTTCAAACAGTCTGGGTGAAGAGCCAGTTCCTGAACGGTACGCCTTTACAGGGTTGCAGCATAAACTTTACAGGGATCTATGATGAAAAGGACATGAGCTTTGTAAAGTCACTCGATATAGCAGGCACCACAGATATAAATGGCAAGTTTGTGTTCA
>CAYOTZ010000162.1:0-2114 GCA_964407035.1 uncultured Methanosarcinales archaeon
GATGGTGCGTAAGATGGTGGGCCATACATCTCCGCACAAAGCAGAGCCAGGCACAATACGGGGTGATTACTCTACAATAAGCATGGGTTATGCAACAAAGCGCGGCTTTGGTGGCAGAAACCTTGTACACGCTTCTGGCAGTGTTGAAGAGGCAGAGCGTGAAATTGCACTCTGGTTCAGCCCGAATGAAATTTATGATTACGAGCATGTTCACGAGAAGCATGTTAAGTAGGTGGTATTATGGCTACTCTTAGAATAGACAAAATCAAAGAGCTTATGCACAGACCAGAAAAGATAAGAAACATTGGCGTAGTTGCACACATAGACCACGGCAAAACAACATTCTCGGACAATTTGCTTGCTGGTGCTGGTATGATATCAGAGCAACTGGCAGGTCAGCAACTTGCCTTGGACTTTCACGAGGACGAGCAGGCGCGGGGTATCACTATTGATGCTGCCAATGTCTCTATGATTCACCAGCTGGAAAATGAAGAGTTCCTGATAAACCTCATCGACACACCAGGACATGTAGATTTCAGTGGCGATGTGACACGAGCCATGAGAGCTGTTGATGGGGCTATAGTCGTTGTCTGTGCGGTTGAGGGTGTTATGCCGCAGACAGAAACAGTGCTGAGACAGAGCTTGAAGGAACGCGTAAAGCCCGTCCTTTTCATTAACAAGGTTGATAGACTAATAAAAGAGCTCAAACTTACATCAGAAGCTATGCAGGAGCGATTCATAAAAATCATCAACCATGTGAACAAGCTCATTAAGGATATTGCAGAACCAGAGTTCTCAGACAAATGGCTTGTAAAGGTTAACGAGGGCTCTGTAGCTTTTGGCTCTGCATTTCACAAATGGGCATTGAGCTTTCCATATATGCAAAAGTTTGGAATATCTTTCAAGGATGTTATAGAAGCCTACAACAATGACACCTACAAAGAGCTCTCTAAAAGAGCACCGTTACACAGGATTGTGCTGGATATGGTAATAAGGCATCACCCAAACCCTGTAGAAGCCCAAAGCTACAGGATTCCAAGGATTTGGCATGGCGATATTAATTCGCCTATAGGCCAGGATCTACTGAAATGCAATCCAAACGGCAAGGTCGCGTTTGTATGCACAAAGATTGTAGTGGATAAGCATGCGGGTGAAGTAGCCGCAGGCAGATTGTTTTCAGGCACTCTAAGGCAGGGAGACAATGTTCACCAGATAATGGGAAAGCGCAAGGTTCGTGTCCAACAAGTTTCTATATACAACGGTCCAAAGAGGGAACCAGTAGATGAAGTGCCTGCAGGTAATATCATCGGTATTGTTGGGCTGAAGGATGTATTTTCAGGCGAAACAGTTAGCTCTGAAGAGGAGATGGAACCCTTTGAGGAGATAAAACACATATTCGAGCCTGTTATAACAAAAGCAATCGAAGCAAAAAACCCGGCAGACCTCCCGAAACTCGTTGAGGTTCTGAAACAGGTTAACAAAGAGGACCCAACAATCAAAGTTGAGATTAACGAGGAAACAGGTGAGCACCTTATAAGTGGTATGGGCGAGCTTCACTTAGAGGTTATAGAAAACAGGATAAGAACCAACAAGGGCATTGATGTTAAGACATCATCACCGATTGTTGTTTACAGAGAAACAGTTACAGCAGAATCGCTTGTCCAGGAAGGAAAGTCACCCAACAAGCACAACAAGTTTTACATAAAGGTAATGCCACTTGAGGACGGAGTTTACAGGGCAATTAAACAAGGCAGGATTTCAGAACGAAGGATAAAGAAGAAAGACCTTGAGCTTATCAACAATTTGAAAGAGGCTGGTATGGACCCAGAGGAAGCAAAGCGCGTCAAGGAGATATTTGGCGGCAATGTTTTTATTGATATGACTCGGGGTGTAGTTCACATTGGCGAGGTAATAGAAATGGTCCTTGACGCTTTTGTTGATATCATGAAAAATGGGCCTATAGTAAAAGAACCTTGCACCAGAGTTAAGGTGGTGCTTACAGATGTGAAGCTGCACGAAGACGCAATCCATAGAGGTCCATCTCAGGTGATACCTGCTGTGCGTGATGGTATAAAAGCTGCCATTATGAGTGGCAAGCCAGTGCTGCTTGAACC
>CAYOTZ010000163.1:0-2071 GCA_964407035.1 uncultured Methanosarcinales archaeon
GAGTAGCAGTGTGCTAGGAAAAGCCGGATTGGTGGAAGAGAAGCTGATAGGCGAAGACAAGTTTATTGTAGTGAGTGAATGCAAAGAGCCAAGAGCTGCCACACTTCTGATAAGAGGGGGCACTGATTGTGTTTTAGATGAAGTAAAACGGGCTGTTCACGACGCAATTGGTGATATAGGGGCAGCAATAGAATCAGGCAAAGTGCTGCCTGGTGCTGGTGCTATTGAGATAAAACTGTCCAAGGTGCTATTGGAGTTTGCAGAGAATTTCTCAGGGAGAGAACGCCTTGCAATAATTGCATTTGCCAGGGCATTAGAGGTTATACCAGCTACGCTTATAGAAAACGCAGGGCTTGATCCAATAACCCTGTTGTCTAAGCTGAAATCAGCCAATTCAAAACAGGGTGCCTTCTTTGGTATAGATGTTATGAGCGGCAAGGTCATTGAGCCAATGAAGGCTGGAATTATTGAACCGATAAAGATAAAACAGCAGGCACTGGCAACTGCTGTTGAAGTGACGAATATGATACTTCGCATAGACGACATAATCATCAACAAGCCAGATCAGGAAGAGCCTCCGAAGATTGAATAGCGAAAATTATTTATACTAATGTTCAATATGTTTATATAATGAAAAAAGAGGAAGCAATATCTGCTAGTTCTGAGTTGAAGCGTTTAAAAGAAGAGCTTCAGCAGCTGAAGACAGAAAAAAAAGAAATAACAGATACTCAGCAAACAGAACCAACAATAGAGGAAGATAAGCCAATGTTTCACATCGAACTGCAGCGACTCAGCGACAGGATAGATGAGCTGGTGAACAAGCTTGAGGTAAGCTATCCAGAGGGGCTTGTCAGACAGCTCAATGAGAAGATCAAGCAATTACTGAACGAGAACACATTGATTGCAAAGGCATTGCTTAAGTTCTATCAGGATTTTGATGAGATAAAAACAAAGCTCAATGAGCTCAAGGCAATCATTGCAAAGCCAGTGCTTAATGTTCACAGGACTCCGCTTACCAGCACAGCTTCTACAATTGCACAAAAGCAGCCATTAACGCCGCCGCCACCACCCAACCCGAGAAAGCAGTTGTTCGAGCGTTACAAAAAGGAATTCTCAAAATGAGTTTTAGTTATCTAACTAGGGACAAGCTGGTTGCAGAAGCTACTTTGATGGCGAAAGAGCTTGAGCAAGAAAAGCAGAACCAACAGAAAAAAGAGAAGCTTAAGAAGAGGATTCTGAGCTTGAAAAAGCACCTTGTCGAGCTTTCTGATAAATATGATGAGAATGAGATAAGCTCGCTGATGGATCGGCTCAACCACATTGACACCATTCTGAAGAAACTCTGACTCAGTTGTGGGTATAGACAAAGAACAATTCAGTTCCTTTGGTATCTAATCTTGCAAACCCGAATCTGTTGAACTGGACTACATCGTCTTGCTTTAGTTTAACCAGAGCTGACTCGCCGTAACCATTTAAGATTGAAGCATCATTCATCAGCACTTTCACTTTAACTGCATCTTCTACTGCAACCCAGTGTATTATTTTCTCGCCTTGCTCTTTGTATTTGTTTAGTTCAAGAGAGTGGAAAATAAGTTTGGGACCCTGCTTTACGAAATTCAGGCAATCCATCAATCTGTAGAGCTTGCCCTGCTTGAGCTGCCTGTAATCCCTTTCTGTTATATAGAAACTTCCATGCGTCTTAATCTTGCGATAACCTTGCTCTGGATGGTCTGGGTGGAACTTTAGCTTTGCTTCTGTCTCTGGCGAGTTCTTGATTTCAATCTTTACAGGGTTAGCAACAAACATATATCTGTTGGCTAATGGCTCTATATATCTCCTGTTGAAAGCTGCTATCCTGTCCCCGCTCAAAATAACATCGTTTGTGTTTAGGCCTACGCTTACTATTATGTCGCGTATTGCTTCTGGTCTAAAGCCTCGCCTTCTGAATGCCCTTATTGTTATAAGTCGTGGGTCGTCCCATCCTGTGTATTTGCCTTTTTCTATAAGCTCTCTTGTTTTTGTTGTAGACAAGCCACCCTGTTCCAGTATTACTCTCCCATGATGTATTGCT
>CAYOTZ010000164.1:0-2057 GCA_964407035.1 uncultured Methanosarcinales archaeon
GCACTGCATCTGGTTTAAGTAGCACAAGTGTCCGCTCTATCATTTTTTAACACCTTTTGTAACCCATTTTAGCTTGTTTGGGTTTCTCTTCAGTTTCAGCATGTTCTTCTCGCATTTGGAGCTGCAAAAATAGAGAATTTTCCCGGACTTCCTCACATAAATTGTGCCGGTGCCTTCAGGTATTTTGGAATTACAAAAGCTGCATCTCATTTTTATCTACCACTTGACTTTAAGTTCTTGGCTTCTATTTCAGTTTCTCTCAGCATGAGTATGTCACCAACTCTCACTGGTCCCTTAACATTTCTCCTTATGATCTTGCCCTTGTCCCTACCGACAAGCACTTTTACTCGCACTTGTATGGCTTCACCTCTTGACCCTGTTCTTCCCACTATTTCTTCTACGCGAGAGGGAAAACTCTCAGGGGATTCTTGCTGAGTTTTCGCTTTGTCTCCAGTTGCCATTTTCACAACCTGCCTAAGCTGATAACTCCTTTATTTTTTCAGAAAGTTCTACTAACATTTGTTTTGCTTCTCCTGGGTCTGTTATTGCTGCACTCGCAGTGGGCACAGACAACCCGGCAGCGACACCAAGCTCTTCCTTGCTTTTCACTTTAACCACAGGTATGCCTTTTTCTTTTGCCAGAAGCGGCAGGTGCATTATAACCTCAGGGGGTTGGACATCTGCAGCTACTATAACGAGCTTTGCCTCTCCCCGCTCCAGTGATTTTGTAACTTCATTTGTGCCCTTTCTAATCTTGCCTGTGGCTCTTGATACTTCTATCAGCTCGTAAAGCTTTTCATTCAGTTCTGACGGGAGTTCTACTACATCCATTTTCACAACCTCCTATTATGAGGTAACTGAGAAGTTACCCTCATTCAGGCATACGCCCTCATCAATCCTTGGATAAGCTGATGAATAGCAAGAGATTTATAAATCTTGTGCTATTTATAATTCAATAAAAATTTTAAACACAGGAATTCTCAATTTATATATTTTAGCATTACTGATTAATTAAAAACATACAAAAACTATTTAAATCTCGTTGGAACACTAAAACCTGTGAAAGATGTGGGTAGTGGCTTACCCGAATTTCACAAAACAAGAAAAATTGGAGGCCAGAAAATGGGAGTATACCAGCACATAAGGGAATTATGGAAAAAACCTCGTTCTAACTTCATTGAGCTTATGAAGCAGCGGTTTATAGAGTGGCGCAGAGAACCTGCTACTGTAAGGATTGAAAGGCCAACGCGGCTGGACAGAGCTCGTTCTCTCGGCTACAAAGCAAAACCCGGTATAATCATCGTTAGGCAGAGAGTTCTTCGCGGTGGCAGGATGAGGCCCAAGATTAGGAAAGGTAGAAGACCAAAAGCCATGCGGAGGAAGAAAATCGTAGCTAAAAGTTATCAGTGGATATGTGAGGAACGGGCAGCTAGAAAATATCCCAACTACGAAGTGCTTAACTCGTATTTTGTAGGAAAAGACGGTAAATATATCTGGTATGAGGTAATACTAGTAGAGACGAGCCATCCTGCTATTAAAGCAGACAAGAACCTCAGCTGGATAACGAGTAACAAGCACAAGGGCAGGGTATTCCGTGGCTTGACATCTGCAGCCAAGAAAAGCGGCAAGAAATCAAAGTAAACCCTTTATTATTTTTTCTGGGTCAAACACCTCAAGGTCCTCATAGCCCTGACCTGTTCCAAAATATATTATCGGTTTCTTTGTCACATAAGCAATAGAGAGAGCAGCACCACCCTTTTCATCCACATCAAGCTTTGTTAGCACTATGGCATCTATGCCAACATGCTCCTCAAACAGTTTCGCCTGCTCTATGCAATCATTACCAGTAATCGATTCACCAACATAAACCACAAGGTCTGGCTTGGCTACCCGCTTTATCTTCCTCAGCTCATCCATAAGGTTGCGATTGGTGTGCAATCTGCCAGCAGAATCAATAAGCACCACATCTATGCTATGCGCCTTTGCATACGCTACGCCGTCGTAAGCAACAGCAGCAGGGTCTGAACCATAATCATGCCTTATCAGCTTAACACCCA
>CAYOTZ010000165.1:0-2054 GCA_964407035.1 uncultured Methanosarcinales archaeon
TATTGGCGCCAGATATGCTGGTCCTGCATCTCTTATCAGCTGGTCCATTCTCGCTTGCCTTGCCATTTATGTCTCAATGTGCTTTGCTGAACTCGTTTCCATGTTCCCGAAGGCAGGTGGTGTTTATGAGTTCTCCAAGCAGGCATTTGGTCGCTTCACCTCGTTCATTGTGGCTTGGCTAACCTGGATTGTCGCCAATATAACAATTGCAATGCTCATTGTTGGTGCTATCCAGTACCTTTTTCCAACTGCTCTTCCCAACACCATGGTTGAGATAATGGGCTTAAGCATACCTATTATCTTGCTAAAAGTGGTTATCTCGTTAATCTTCTTGGTAATATTTACTCTCATTGCATATTTTGGAATGAAAACGAGTGCTGTCATGCTGGCTACTTTTGCTACTATAAACATAACAATAATTTTATCAATGATTCTTTCTGGACTAACCAAGTTCTCCTTTTCCAATTACGAGCCATTCTTTGTTGTGCCTTTCTCCATGGTTTTTCTTACTGTTTTTTATATAGTTGAAACCTTTTTCGGCTGGGAAACTACAACATTTCTCGCAGAAGAATCCAAGGACCCGAAGAACGAGCTTCCAAAGGCACTTGTTACTGCTACTGTTATCCTCGCTTTGCTCACCATAGTGCTTGCTTTTGTGTCAATGGGAGTGTTGAACTGGAAGCTTTACGGTATTTCAAAGGCTCCATTAGCTGATGTCGCAGGAGTTATTTTTGGCGAGAGGGGTAGCATATTGATAAAGCTTGGAACTTACCTCGTAATAATAGGTGCAGCTGCTGGCTGGATTGTTTCCACACCGCGTTTGATAATGGCGCTTACGAGGGATAAACTATTCTTATCGCAATTCAAACAGATTCATCCAAAGTACAAAACACCCTATAAGGCAATATTGCTGCAGGGAGCTATTACTGCTGTTTTTATCATCTTCGGGTTTGGCTCGTTCGAAACCCTGCTTGCTCTCCTGGTTCCTCTCGTTTTATTACTGTATTCAACTGTGCTGATAACTGTTGCCCGTTTAAGGGCTCATAAACCCCAACTCGAGCGACCGTTTAGGGCGCCCTGTGGCCGTTACCTGCCGTTCCTTGTTGTTACTTTTTTTGCTTTCTTGATTGGGTACTGGTGCTATTCTGAGCCGCACGCTGTTGATACTGTGCTGCTCGGAATGTCATTCGTTGCTCTGGGAATTCCAATGTATTTCCTTATAGAGTTGTACAATGACCCGGAGATGATTCGCAATGCAAATGATTTTTTCGCGTATCTACACCTTTTGTTTGAATCTTTGAGCCTGCCAGTGCGGATTAGAAGAGAGATTCTGCAGCTGCTTGGCAATCTTGAGGGTAAGCGAGTGCTGGAGTTTGGTTGTAATGTTGGCACTCTTACGCAACACCTCGCTGAGCTTGTAGGGCCAGAAGGAAAGATTTACGCTACTAATATCTCGCTAAACGAGCTGAAAATCACAGAAAAGAGGTTAGAGAAGCTTAAGCTTTCCAAGCCCATTCTAACCAATGTTGAGCTGATCTATGACATTGAGCACACCTCAAGAATTCACCCTTCTGTGCCTGAAGTTGACTGTGCTGTATCAGTGGGCATGCTTTCCTATCTGGCAGACCCTGAAAAGGTATTAAAAGAATTGAATGCCCTGTTGCCAGAGCACGGAAGGATATGCTTTGTGGAGTATGTGAACTTCTTCCGTGTAATGCCGGATGTAGAGTGGCTTAGTAATAAAAAGGTAGTAAAACAAATTTTCAAAGAGGCGGGTTTTTCTGTACACATAAAGAAGATTCGTGGCTTGTTTTGGAATTATCTTTTTGTATACGGAATGAAAACAGAAGAAGAACTACCCTTTATCTAGAGGCATCTGCCTGTCTTTCAAGTTCTTTCTTTTTGGATATTGCTAATGACTTTGGGTTATTCTCATATGCCAAAAGTATTTCTTCAGCAAGCGCCTCCTCTATGCTAAGTTTGCTTCTGAAGCTCTTGTCATAAGCTCCTTGCACGAAGTATCTCAAAGCCAGATCAACCCTTCTCTGTGGAGA
>CAYOTZ010000166.1:0-2045 GCA_964407035.1 uncultured Methanosarcinales archaeon
AGCCGCGCGTACACTCGGAGAATGCCACGTTGGGGGAGGATCTCCTTGCCCCACATGAATGCAGGGTACCGCATGTTCTCTTTCAGCGTGCACCAATATTGCGGCGCCTTTCAGATCCCGCTGCAATCTGTCCGGGAATTCGAACTTCATTCGTGATCGAGCTGTCATGATCGGGCCGCTCCAAACACTCTGAGGGTTAGCGAATTCAAGAGAGAATGGTATTCTCTATCGCATAGAACGAAGGAGTGGAGACTTCCGGATGCGGTTGCATGATCAACCTGACAGGCCCCGATCCATCCCGCGAGGGGATGCCCCGTTTATGAAGCGGGTCTTTGTGATTGCTTGCGCCCTGCTATTCATATTCTCGTGCACTCCAGGCTCTTCGCGTGAAATCGAGGAATCTCAGACGAGCAATGATGCTGGCCGGCCGCAGATCAAAGGGACGATCCTGCTCTTCGAAGGAAATGGTTGTACCCAGGATGTCGTCGGCGAGACGGATGCCAGTGTTCCTCAAATTGCCAATTTCAAGCAAACCCGCGCGTTCGAGAATGATGAAACACGTTCCCTGCTTCTCACAGATATTCCATCCGGTATCGTCATTAGACTGCTCGACGACCCGGACGGGAATATGTCTGATGACTGGGTAGAAATCCTTATTAGGCAGCCGGTCTCCGATTTCTGCCTTAGTACTTTCGAGCAATCCTTTCAAAATCAGCTGCTGCGTGTCACATTCCACCACCATAATGGGCTCGATGGCAAAGTCTCTCGGCTTGAGATCCGCAATGCCGCCACGATTGCGGAAGCCGTCACTGCCGAACCAGAATCCCAAGACGGGCAAGCAGCCGTAGCTCCTGCCGCCTCTCAATCTCCTCCGCCGACCCTAATGGTAACGGTCACGGCGACGCCCAGTCGTCCCGCATTTGCCATCGGCATGGAAATGGCCACGGTTGTGGCCGTCATCGATGGCGATACGATCGAAGTCCAGATTGATGGTGAGCGGGCCAGGGTGCGCTATATTGGGATTGACACCCCGGAGATGGGGCAGCCGTATTTTGAGGAGAGCGATCAAGCCAACCGTTCTCTTGTGCCCGTCGGATCGACCGTCTATCTCGAGAAGGATGTCTCACAAATAGATAACTTTGACAGATTGCTCCGCTACGTTTACCTTCCCAACGAGACCTTTGTGAATGGCGCCCTTGTTGCGATGGGCATGGCCTTCGCCAAAGCCTATCCTCCGGATACCAAGCATCAGGAATTCCTCTTCGATCTGGAACAGCAGGCCAAGGCCGATCAGGTTGGAATGTGGGCGACGATCCTGAGTACTGCCACGCCGGAGTCTGAAGCTCCCTTGATCTCCATAGTTATTGATCGCGCCTGTTCTCAATTCGACTCGCCCGGCGATGACAACCAAACGAAGGAAGAGGAGTACGTCTGCATTCGCAACCGCGGCTCCGCTTCTGTCGATCTTACAGGCTGGACTATTGTTGATGTGGCGGGTCATGCCTACCATTTCTTCGACTTCACCTTGAGTGCTGGGGCGCTTGTCAGAGTAAGAACTGGCTGTGGTACCGACACGGAGACGGATCTGTATTGGTGCTTTCGGCAAAGCGCTATTTGGAACAATGGCGGCGATACCGCATCCCTATATGATGATTCGAATCAACTCATTGCCGAGCTTTCCTACTGATTGAGGGATCAATAGGCAAAATCTAATTCTTGCCGAATCTATTTTCCCATGCTGCGGTGGTGGCAGAACAAGCCCCGCGCCCGAAAGGTGCCCGAGAAGCGGGGTGCACCATCCCGAGACGAGAAGGGTTCATTCTGGAGGAAGGCGTTCTTGGCTGGTGATCTTACGAGGGTACCGCATAAGCATAGTTCGCGCTAATCGATCGTTTCCATGAAGTCATCCCAATTCCGATATCCCCAATCCTGAACGTCAATACAAAAATAATCTACATCATCGTCATGCCAAACAGGATCGCTATATCTCCTCCTTGCTAATGATGGGCAATATGACGCAACGCTCTTGGGATATGCATCGGCTT
>CAYOTZ010000167.1:0-1982 GCA_964407035.1 uncultured Methanosarcinales archaeon
TAGATTGACAACCGGACGACCGACATCTTTGGGAAAATAGCTATAAACTCTATCTGCCTGTTGCCGCACGTTTAACGCGGCGTATTTCATATCCGTACCCCAGGCAAATTTTAGTGTAATAATGGATTCTCCACTTAAGGAACGTGAAATAATATCGCTAACGCCATTCACTGTGCTAAAAGCTTCTTCCAGATAGCGTGTAATGTTGTGCTCAACTTCTTCCGGTGAACTATTTGGATAAGAAACATGTACTGTAATTTGAGGAAAGTTTAATGGGGGGAGCAATGAAATATCCATTTCTTTAAGAGAAATGCTCCCAAGTATTAAAAGGCCTAAAAAGAACATAAAGATGGATATTGGCCTTCTGTAAAGCAATCCAAGAATAGAATTCATAAAATCCTTTTTTTAATCTTATTAAGGATTAATGATCTTTACTTTAGCGCCATGAGCTAAAGTAAATTGCCCTTCAACAATAACCGGCTCGCCGGCTTTTAAATGCAATTCCGAATCTAATACCTGCATGTATTGATCATTGCTTTCGCCTGGCGTGATGTAACACCAGTTGGCTATGGAATCACGTACCACGAAAACTAAAAATCTTCCATCCCTTTCTAATACGGCTTCTTTAGGAACAAGCAATGTTTCGTCCTCGGATTTTACAATTATTTTAACGCTTGCATTCATGCCAGGAGTAATGCCCATAGCATGGTTTTTCAACAAAACGGTTAATCTTAAGGTATGCGTTTCCGGGTTTATGGCAACATTTTTATCAAAAACCGTTCCTTTAAATGTTCTATTTTTTAAAGCAGAAAACGTAACCTCGCACGGATTGCCCACCTTAATTAACGGCGCCTCATTTTCCAGTACTTCTACCTCAATTTTTATTTTAGCAAGATCATAAAGCCAGCATACCGGAGCGCCCGAGGTAACATATTCTCCCTTTCTTACATTAATATTTCCAATAATTCCGTCAAATGGGGCAAAGAACTTAGTTTTTTTATAATCAAGTAAAGCTCTTTTGTAAGCGGTGTAAGCCTGGCTTAATCCGCTATGGGCCATCAAAGCTTCTGTCCTTCTTTTTCCGCTTAAAATTTCTTCGGCAAGTGAATCCAGATTAGCATTATAATTTTCTTCATCAAATGAATTATCAGTGTTATTTAATAGTTGTAAAGCTACGTTTTGATCTCCGGCTTTGGCGGCGAATTCGGTAATGGCTTTAACTAAGGCAGCCTTGCTTTCGGCCAATCGGATGGCCTGTTGTTCATTTTCCAGTTTGGCGATTAATTCGCCTTTTTTAACCTTCTGCCCTTCCCGAGAAATCATTTTGATCAGATAACCATTCTGGAAAAAAATAACCGGGCTTTTGCGAAAGGCCTGGGCCAGACCTTCGGTGTGGATATATTTTACCAGTTTCCCTTTAAAGGCTAATGCGGTTTTTACTTCAACAGGAATATCCGGCACATTTTTTACCTCAAATTCCTTTTTTTCTTTTTGAGAACAAGAAAAAAAGATCAAAAAGTAGGCAATAATAAATAAATATTTAAGCATTTAACGATCCTACATAAAGTTTTTATCTATCTAGCTATAAGCCAGTGGATCAATTTTATATTAAATTATAATACCTTCTTAATCATTTTTTTCTAAAAATTTTATTTTATATTTTTTTATAGCTATATGACCGTTCTTTAAAGACTCAATTGTAATAATATTTTTATTGTAAAAAATACAAGAAATTACTCCTTTCGTTTTATCAGATTTATAAAATTTAAAGGAATCTCTATATACACCTTTTTTTAGATCATATCTATCCATAACTACCGCATTCTGGCGTTTTGATTCTTTAAATGATAAAACATAGCAATTATCTTTATAAATAGAAACATCAAGTACATTTATATCATGTTTTACAAAAAAATGATTATTTAAATTTGTATCCTTTATTTGATATTTGATTGTTCCTTTAGATTCATCTATCATTTTTT
>CAYOTZ010000168.1:0-1966 GCA_964407035.1 uncultured Methanosarcinales archaeon
GAGCTTGGTAGACCTCCTGAGTCAAATATTCTTTTAATTGAGAATTCTCTGTTTCCAAGAAAATAGAGATTCTTGAGAAATTGGCTTACAATATATGCAACCAAGCTGCTCACAATAACTATAGCTCCTTGTTCCATAATACACGAGGCAATAATAAAACTATTTAAACATTACTATGTTTCTTTTTTGGATGAAGCTTGTAGCTTGTTTTTCAGAATATGAAAATTTGCCGGTGAATGTTTCGCATATAGGAGATTTGTCCAGATTGAACAGTGGATTCGCAGCTGTATATGAAAGTGAGCATAATTTAATCTTGATTAGAGACATGATCGGCAGAATACCCTTGTATTATTCTAAAGGGCAACAAGGCTATTCTTTTCAAGAAAAACCCGGTTATGACCTTTTGCCTTTTGATAAAGTGTTGGTTTACGATAAGAAAACAGGCAGGTTCAGTATGAGAAAGCGTAGTTTCTTTAGCTGTACTGCGAGCTTGAAGGAACCAATGAGTGTCATTGTATCAAAACTTAAGCAATTGGTTAAAGTTGCTATTAAAGAGCGGATTGTGAGCGACAAGCTGAGTGTGCTCTTTTCCGGAGGAGTGGATTCAGGAATTATTGCTTTTATGCTAAAAAAGTTTGGAGTGAGTGTGGAATGCGTTACTGCGTGTGTACACTGGCAGGGCCCAAAGCTGCCAGAGGATCTGGTTTATGCTGAGCGTGCTGCAGATGAACTCGGCTTAAAGCTAAAAGTAGTAAAGTGCAATCTCAACGAGACTGAAAACGCTCTTGTTGAGCTTATTAAAATTCTGAGAACAAGGGATGTTGTTACATTGGGAATAGCTTTGCCTATCTACTTTGCTATGAAGCAGTGCAGCTTCAAGCATGTTTTCACTGGTATTGGTGCAGAAGAGGTTTTTGCCGGCTATCTCAGGCACAAGCAAGCAAAAAGCATTAACCTTGAGTGCCTGCGTGGTTTAAAGGGCATAGAGGAACGTGACTTGAGCCGTGACCGCAGCATTGCACTTTATTTTGGTAAGCAATTAATGATGCCGTTTCTTGACAATCGGCTTGTGAAGTATGGTTTGAGAATCCCTGGCAAACTCAAGATTCATGAGAATTACACAAAATATGTGCTTAGATTGGCTGCAGAACAGCTTGGCTTGCCAGAGTTTATCACTTTTAGAAAAAAGCGGGCTGCCCAGTATGGCAGCAACTTTGACAAGGCGATACAGAAGTTAGCAAGATTAAATGGCTATAAAAAGAAAAGGGATTATATTCAGAGCTTGTCTACTGCAACATAAGCTTAACCTTTTCTGGTTGGTACTTCCAGTTTCTGTCAAGCTTGCCCTTCTCCTTGTAATACTTAGCCAGTTTTCTTATCCTTGCTTCTGTCTTTGCCAAGCTTCTCTTGGCAGGATAATCGTGTTGGTGCTCTTCAAGATGGTCCTTGAGCTGTAAGCTCTTCTTTATTAATGCTCTAAGGTTCTCTGGCGGCTCAATTTTGAAATTGGCTTCTTCAAGAATTTCTGTTATGTTCTTGCCTGTTAGCTGCTTCACATTTGGTATTCCGTATTCGTCTCTCAGAATTATACCTATTTGGCTAGGGAATTTGCCTTGCTTTGCGTACTTTATTACCAGCTTCTTAATCTCGTTGGGCTTTATTCTTACCCAGGTTGCTTGGGGCTTTTTTGTTACCATTTTTGCCTCCGGTGTGCCTACAGTTGTTCAGACCGTGACACCCAATCTGGGTAACTCAGGACTTGTTTATAAATCTTTTTGAAAATCAATTAGTCAGCTAGATATTAGGGTAAGTTGGTTAACAAAGTATTATTAACAAGAAATAATGAAATGACTGGGGCTGGGATTCTGAACCCCGCAAATCTTTAAGAAAGATTTGGTAGAAACACAGCGAGTGTAAGCTCTGACGAGCTTAACCCACTTAGTTGCAGCAAGTTCTATTGCCATTA
>CAYOTZ010000169.1:0-1964 GCA_964407035.1 uncultured Methanosarcinales archaeon
AAACACTTAAAACACATCTAGAGCGTCGTTTGAATTACCTTTTTAATGAAGGGCTGTTGCCTAAAACAGTTATCTGGCTGGAGATAACTCCAGAGAATGCTTATAAAAGAATGAAACAGCGCTCACGAGATATAGAAGCCAAAGTGGAAGTTGACTATTTGCAGGGTTTAAAGAGCCAGTACGAGGGCTATGTGCTTCCTCTTATAGCTGAATCAGCATCTTTAATTTTTATTGATTGGAATAGGCCACTTGAATATTACGAGCATGGTAGTCAAAGCTATCTCTTTAGGCTCCCACAAGAACTTAAGGAAAAACTAACATCTCAAATTAGAGCTTAACAATAACCTGCTTCTATCACCCTTTTCTTGGTTTCGTTATGAAAGTTTAACCACTACTTACTCTTACAGTTTGTAGAGAAGTTGATTGTATTGGTTTTGAATTAGGAACTAATTTATGATTGTGATAATTGTTTTTCTGTAATTTAACACAAAATTTGTTCTCTTGCCCATATTTAAAAAATCACTCTTTAGTAGTCCATAATTAATTTAAACTTTAATCCAAATTGTAGTTAAGAAAAGCTATTTAAGAGCAACTATATTAACAAACAAAGGTGATAAGAATGAAAGTTGTTAATTTGCTCGGTATTTTTGTTGTTATGTTACTTGTTTCCTGTAACAGGCCCTATACGCCTGGCGGAGACACAGGCACTACAATTAGCACAGAACTTGAAGGAATGAAGAAATTTGAGTCTACAGCCCAGGTAGCTGAGTTCCTAAAAAATGCATCACTTGTCACTAGTAGCGGTGGTATTTTTGGTTATAGCGAAATAAGAACAATGAGCATCTCAAGTCCTAAAGCTGCTGGTATGCCTGAAGCTGCGCCCTCTGCAGAAGAAGCTACGGAATATTCAACAACTAATGTGCAGGTTGCTGGAGTGGACGAAGCTGATTTCGTAAAGAACGACAACAAATACATTTATATGATAACTGGCGACAAGCTTGTTATTGTTAATGCATACCCCCCTGAAAATGCCCAGATAGTTTCAAAAATAAAATTAGACGGCACTCCGAGACAGCTCTTTGTGAAAGATGATAAACTTGTAGTTTTTGTAACCAAGTATGAAAAGGTTTTTAGTATTTCTCAATACGATTTCATACCCCGGGAGCGTAGCACTCAGGTTACCCATGCTATTGTTTATGATATTTCTGATAGGAGAGATCCAAAAGAGCTTTATGATTATAATATAAATGGAAATTACTTCCAGTCAAGAATGATCGGAGACTATGTATATTTCATTACATCGGAATATGTTTACTATAATTATATTAATGTCCCAATAGTCAAACTTGGCAGCAGAGAGCTATTAAGGCCTAGCGTCTATTACTTTGATTTTCCAGACACAAGTTATAATTTCTACACAATTTCAGCACTCAAACTGGATGGCGATGAGGATGACTTTAATGCCAATACATTCCTGCTTGGATATTCGACAGTGCTTTATGTGTCCAAGAATAACATTTACCTGGCTTACAGGAAAAGCGTCCCCTGGAATTATTACAAGGTTTATTACAAGGAGAGGTTCTTTAATGCAGTGGTTCCGATTTTACCAAAATCCGTACAGAAAAAGATTAATTCCCTAAAGGAAGACGACTCTTTGTCAGATGTTGAAAAATGGGAAAAGATTTACAAAGTGCTTGATAATATGTATGCTAGTATGGAGGAGGATGAGGTTGCTGAGCTAAGCGAAAAGATTATGCAATCTGTTGAAGAGTATGAAAGAAAAATCCAGGCCGAAAGAGCAAAGACAGTCATTCACAAGATTGAGATATCTGGTAGTGACATTGTGCACAAGGCGATTGGCGAGGTTCGCGGCTATCTGCTCAATCAGTTTTCAATGGATGAGAAAGATGAAATGTTGAGAGTAGCCACAACAACATCTTATTGGACAAGGTTGGGTGGCTCTG
>CAYOTZ010000170.1:0-1961 GCA_964407035.1 uncultured Methanosarcinales archaeon
AACAACTCTAACCTTACTTTGTTGTTAGGGAACAACTCTGTGTGGTCAATATTGGCTAAACCTTCACCTGCAAGAACAATATAGCTAGGGTCATAGCTTGCCAAACTAATGCAAATTTGTGCCTTTAACATAGCAATCCTTGTCTTAAACAAATTTTGATTTCGGTTTACCCTATTCATCCCGCGTTCAGCAGTTAATACAAGCTCTAAGGCAGAATCAATTAATGATTTGTGCTTACTAAGTTCAAACAGCTTGTAATGACTAAAAGCCAGGTCAAAGGCATCAAAAGGACTAATCGGCATGTCGCTATTGTAGTTCTGAGCTTCTGTGAGATGGGTTATAGCTTTCTTCAGCAATCTCTTTTTTGCTACATCGTCGACATCAATCTTCATAGAAGCCAGTTGCTCAACAGAGGCATACCTTCGCAAATATTTTTTCTTGAAATTATTTTTAACATTATTTCTGATTGCATCAGGATAACAAGCAGTAAATAAAACCAGCTTTAAATGAAGATGCTCCCAATAAAGAAAATCATCAATAAAAGCAAGCACATCTTTAGGGTTTGGCTCTAACAACCCAAAGCTTAAGAGTTCTCTGTATATCTGCCAACCTTTACTCCAGTCTATACTCAATTCGTAATCTCTAAGAATCTTCTCTATCGAATGCTGTGTTATCATTCCCAAGCAAGAAAAATAGCTGATTAAAAAATCTTATTGTATCTTCCAGATGCTTATAAAACAGATGGCACAAACTTTAAAAGCATTTGGCAAATAGGCATTTCTATGACACATCTCGTAATCCATTACAGTGAAATAGGTGTTAAAGGCAAGAATAGAAAGAGCTTTGAGGAGCTGTTAGCTACTAACATAAGAAGACAAATTGGCTTGAGTGTCAAAAGAAGATATGGCAAGTTAATCTGCAAAGCAGAAGAAGCAGAGCCAGAAATACTGAAAGAAAAGCTGAGCTGCATAGCAGGGATTGCTTACTTTGCATTTGCTGAACTCACAGAACTCAACATAAACAAAATCAAGAACAAGGCATTGGACATTGCAAGCAAAAAGCAATTCAACAACTTTAGAGTAGTTGCTTCGCGCTCCAACAAGAGATTCCCACTCAACTCCCTTGAAATTAACAGGGAGGTCGGCGGATATCTTGCAGAGAAACTCGGCAAAGAGGTAAAACTTAAGGGAGCCGAGCTAAAGATCTACATAGAAATTGGAGAAAAAGAAGCTGTAATCTACTCAGAAAAGTTTCCAGGCATAGGCGGCTTACCAGTAGGGTCAAGCAGCAAAGTTGTATGCTCATTATCCGGCGGCTTGGACAGTCCTGTAGCTGGTTTTATGATGATGAAGCGCGGCTGCCCGGTTGTGTTCACTCATTTTTATCACAAGCCGTTCAACAAGATTAAGGTTTTGGTAAAAACACTTGCGAGGTTCCAACCAACAACCAAGCTGTATGCTGTCCCTTTCAATGAAATCCAAAAAGCCATCATAATCAGCTCTCCTGCCAAGTACAGAATGATTGTATATAGGCGCTTTATGATGCGGTTACTCAACAAAATCGCAGAAAAAGAAAAGGCAAAAGCAATAGTCACGGGTGACTCTGTTGCTCAGGTTGCATCTCAGACACTTGAGAACCTTGAAGTTATATACATTGCCTCTGACAGAATTGTGCTAACACCATTAATCGGTCTGAACAAGCAGGAAATCATTGAACTTGCCAAAAGAATAGATAGCTATAAGGTGTCAATCCAGCCGTATGCAGACTGCTGTTCGTATTTGGTTGCTGAACATCCTGCCACAAAAACTAACATAAACACAATTCTGGATATAGAAGCGAAGATAACAGGAAAGGACAAGCTTATTGAAAGGGCATTAAAAGATTCAAACCTGGTGAAGTTATGATAAAGAAAACAGAATATTATTCGTGGCTATTAGGCAGTCTTCCCAGAGGTTGCAAGC
>CAYOTZ010000171.1:0-1955 GCA_964407035.1 uncultured Methanosarcinales archaeon
AGGACAAAGAAGTTGAAAAGTTTTGGGTTGGTAAAGAAACTGATAAGCCATAAAATCATAAAAGTCACCACCAGGATACTAAATGAATCAATGCCTGAGTTTCCCAGCTTGGCAAAGGGTATATGCTGGGGCTATACAAGAGCCATATACAATGGGAGTGAGCTTATTATTACTCCAAGTATGACCTTAAAGAAAGAATTGAGAAAGCACGGTGTTCGCGGCAGGATCATAGTTCTAAGCAATGGGATTGATTTCAAAGATATTCCAAAAAAGGAGTGTTACAAGCGAAAAAACAGAATTGTCCATTCTGGTAGATTGGGTCATGAGAAGCGTATCGACTTGGTGCTTAGGGCATTTGCCAGAGTTTTGAAAAACCATAGACAAGTCAAACTATATGTATATGGCGACGGTCCTGCTCTTCCCAAGTTAAGACACCTTTCAAATCAACTCGGGATAATTGCTAATGTCGAGTTCAAGGGCTTTCTTGAAAGAAAGAAGCTTCTCAGAGTTTACAAGAACTTTGATTTCTTTGCGACTGCCTCACCAATGGAAACCCAGGGATTAGTTGTATTAGAAGCAATGGCTGCCGGGTTGCCTGTTGTTGGATTCAACAAGCTTGCTGTTCCAGAAATGGTGAAGCACAACACAGGAGGGCTTATCGCCAAGGCTTTTGACATTAGCGAGTTTAGCAGCTACATGGAAAAGCTAATAGAGAACGAAAAATTACGAGAAACTCTCGGCAGAAACGCGGTTGAACTTGCGAGGAAACAAGATGTTGACATAGTGGCACTGAAACTCGAGAAAATCTACCAGAGTTTTAAGAAATAATTATGAGCAAGGCTTTTAAAGAAGAAACAATATTTATTTTTTAACATTTAGGAACAATGGGCCTGTAGCATAGTCTGGATAGTGCGGCCGGCTTCGGACCGGTTGACGGGGGTTCGAATCCTCCCAGGCCCGTTCCCTTTTCTGTAGACTATAACCCTCTTTTCCAGTGAGTTCCAATAGTCACCGTCATTGACAACAACATAACCACCATTTTTTAATGATTGAAAAGTCAAGTCAGCATTCGAATTGGAATAAGAAACCAAAAAAGCAAGGTCCAAATCTGAAAATCCTGCTTTGATCAAACTCCCGAAGTCCGCGCATATCTCTATACCAATCTTTAAGCCTCTGAATTCAAAATAGCAGGTTTGTGAGCCAAAACAAGGAATAAGATTATGAATATAGGCTATTCTAGATTCTCCGCCTTCCCTGATTTTGTGATATTCTGCTATTACTTGCCTTTTATGCACCACGTAGCAAGTATTGTACATAGAATCATTCTCATACCACACAAATGTCCCTGGAATAATTAGCGCGTTTTGGTTCGATTGCTTCAGGATTTCAAGTAAAGAGTTTAACTCCTCTTGGTTCAAAGGGCCCTTCTTGGGTAGGAAACTGTATTCAGGTGCAACCACAATGTCAAATCCTTGGTTAGCTGCTTGTAATATCTGAGTGAGAATCACATAAATATGGCTGCCAGATTGAGAAGTTGGGTGTGTAATAGCAGCTAGTAACAAACTTGGATGCTGCTCGAATTTTAACTCAAATGGCAAGATAGTCATAACCACTTGATAATAGTAATTTAATAAAAAATTTGTGGTAAAGATTTAAAAATAGGTTAATAATAACTTTAATTATGTTTTTCAGCTTAGTAGAGTTTAGGGACATAATTGTAATGAGTGCTGCTCTCGGTTTCATATTCCACGATATTTTCAGGAAACCCAAAGTAAGCTACAGCTATGACCCTTTGACTTACTTTAAGAAATACCGGTTCAACTGGGAGGACTTCTTTTTTGCTATGGCTATTACAGCTCCCGCTGTTATACTGCACGAGCTCGGTCACAAGTTTGTTGCATTGAGTTTTGGCGCGTCAGCCATGTTTCATGCTGCCTTTCTTTGGCTATTTATTG
>CAYOTZ010000172.1:0-1942 GCA_964407035.1 uncultured Methanosarcinales archaeon
GACGTATATATCACCAACGTCATCAAATGCCGTCCCCCTAGAAACCGCGACCCTTTACCCGACGAGATCAAAACCTGCCGTCCCTTCTTAGATCGTCAGATCGAGATCATCCGCCCCAAACTAATCGTTACCTTAGGGCGCTTTTCCATGCAATTGGCTTTTAGAGGGGTCACCATCTCTCGCGTCCACGGCACTCCGAAAAAGATCGGAGATATCGTGTATTTCCCCATGTTTCATCCTGCCGCAGCGCTCCACCAACCACGCTTCCGTGCCTTTATCGAGCAAGATATGCTAAAGATCCCCCAGATCTTGGCAGACTTGCAGAGCGTGGCTGAAGAGCAGGAGCCACCACCACCCCCAGCGCAGTTGAGCTTGTTTTAGCCATAGGAGGGGGGGTGGCCGACAAAAAGCTTCGTATCGTCCCCTTGGGCGGCCTGGGGGAAATCGGCCGTAACATGCTCGTCATCGAATATGGTGAGCAGTCCGTGATCATCGATGCCGGCCTAATGTTTCCCGAAAACGATATGCTGGGCGTCGATATCGTCATTCCGGACCTCTCTTATATCGAGAAGCGAGCGGATCAAGTTCAGGCGATCATCATCACCCATGGCCATGAGGACCATATCGGCGCTTTGCCATACCTACTGGAAAAAGTCAGAGCGCCCATCTATGCCACTAAACTAACCCAAGCGCTGATCGAAGTCCGCCTTCCCGAGGCACGTGTCCGCCAAGCGGAGATCCATACGATCAAGCCGCGAGACGTGCTCGAGATTCCCCCCTTCACGATCGAGTTTTTTCACGTCAACCATAGCATTCCCGATGGTGTCGGGCTGGGAATCCATACCCCTTTAGGGCTGATTGTCCATTCGGGCGATTTCAAGTTCGACCACAGCCCAGTAGATGGTCGCCCCACGGATTTCGCCAAACTGGCCGAATTCGGCGCCCAGGGCGTTCTTCTATTGCTTTCGGATAGTACGAACGCCGAAAAAGCCGGCTATACCCCGTCAGAGCGCATGTTGGGACATACATTGGAGAACATCTTTGCCGGCGCCCGCGGAAGAGTTATCGTGGCAACTTTTGCCTCCAACATCTCGCGGATCCAGCAGGTAATCGATACCGCCCGAGCACACGGGCGGCGGGTAGCAATTATCGGGCGTAGCATGATCAAAAACGTGCGCGTCGCGCGGACCTTGGGCTATCTCGACGTACCCGATGATGTCTTGCTCCCAGTCGATCAGTTATCCGGACTACCCGATAACCAAATCACGCTAATCTGCACAGGAAGTCAGGGAGAACCGACCTCAGCGCTGGTGCGTATGGGACAACGCCGCCACCGGTCGGTCAGTCTAAAGGCTGGAGACACGGTTATCGTCTCGGCGAATCCCATCCCAGGCAACGAAGAGTTTATCAATCGCACGCTAGATAATCTGTTCCGACTCGGAGCCGACGTCTTTTACGACGAGCTCCTCGATGTGCATGTATCGGGACATGCAAGCCAGGAAGAGCAAAAGATGATGATCAACCTGGTGCGTCCCCGTTACTTTGTCCCCATCCACGGCGAGTATCGTCACCTGGTGTTGCATAGCAAATTGGCTCACCAGTGCGGGATCAGCCCTGAACATACTTTTGTCATGGAGACGGGAGACGTCCTTGAAATCGATGAGCAGGGCGCGAGGATTATCGACAGCGTTCCCAACGGGACCGTGTTTGTAGATCGCCATGGCCTGGGCGATCTCGAGGAAGGCGTCCTCCGCGAACGCAAGATCCTGGCCCACAATGGTTTCCTCATCGCCGTGGTCATACTAGACAAGTACACACAAGCCCTATTAGAGGAGCCGCGGATTGTCACGCGCGGCTTTGTGTACGAAGCCGAGACCAGCGATCTGAGAGCCCACGTGCGAGAGGCCATCGAACAAGTAGTGTCGCGAGGGGGGACCCAGAG
>CAYOTZ010000173.1:0-1899 GCA_964407035.1 uncultured Methanosarcinales archaeon
CTTCTGTATCCTCTCCCTTAGAATAAGAACCAAAAAGCACTATTGTTGGATTATTGAATTTCTCCTTAAGATAATCTACTAACCCGACTTCATAGAGCTGCTTCACATTAAAAAACCGCTTCTCTAACAAAAACCTTTCATTTGTTCTATTTCCTGTGTAAAAAACTACATTGCTTATTCTTATCCTACTCAAAAAGCCCTCTTCTTCAAGCTCTTTACAATATCTAATCACAGAAGGCAAAGGCAGTTTTAGCTTTCTTTCTATCTGCCTCAATCTTAGCTTTGTAGTGGGGTTCACAAAGAAATATTCTTTTATTCTCCTTTTGATATCTTTTCTTTTCATCTGATATTAAATAATATCAATTGATATTTAAAATTATCGGGATTGGAAAAAGAAACATACAAACAGTTCTAAAGGTAAATCCTAATTCTTTCTTGGCTTCATCAAGAGAGACTGGATTTTCTTATTTAAAATCAAAAAGAAAAAGATGGCAGAATGCCAAAAAAATAAGAAATAACTGTTCCTGCAAGAAAGTAGCCCAGGTACAGGAACATTCCGTAACCAACCACCCTTGCTTTGAACTTCTCATCCCTGCTGTGAGCCACGAAAGGTATAGCAAAAAAGCCAAGTAACATTATTGCTGTAATAAATAAACCGAAAACAAGCTGCGGTGCATAACTAGCTGGTGTCCACCACTTGAACAGCAGCATGAGTATAAACTGCAGCAACCTTATCAAAGCACCTACAAGCGCAGAAATAAAAACACCACCAACAGTTGCCTTGTAGCCCTTGGAAACAAATAGAGCAGTAAAATATGCCACAAGAAACAGACCAAACCAGATAAACAAATTGCCAACCATCAATATCACCCGAATTGTTTCTATTTTAAAGTAATGAGGACCAACTTATTTATAAATATAATTTATAACTCTACAGGGACACTACAATAAAGTTTATAAATAATTTAATTATTAATTATTCTATAATGGTTAATTTCAGAATAAAAGGACTTGATGAGAAGCTGATAGACGATATTTATCACAGTAATAAACTTGTTTTGGCGTTGGGAAAAAATGATTTCTCTGAGAGGTTCAACAGAAAAGCTGCTTTGGGTAACACAAAGGGTGTGATATATGTGCTTGATTTTAAAGCTCTTAAACTCAGAGCTTATCTCTTAATACCTACAGAATCAGAATTAGAATACAAGCTCAAACCAACTGCAGAAGCCCATCTCCACGGTTGCAGACCACTTAATGAAGCAAGTGAATACTTTGATAATGAATTAAAGAAGTGGTATTCCAAACTGGAGCACCACTATTATCTTAACGTGGGCACTCATAAAACAGTTACATCTAAACTTGAACAAGCTATACTAACAATGCAACTCAGGACAATGAAGCATAGGGTAAAGCAAGCATTGTTCCGGATATTCCTGCAGAACAACCTGAGCTATAAGCCCATTTGTGTAGTTAATATAAACAGCGAGCCTCCGAGTGA
This sequence comes from uncultured Methanosarcinales archaeon, assembly GCA_964407035.1. Taxonomy (GTDB): domain Archaea; phylum Nanobdellota; class Nanobdellia; order Woesearchaeales; family B29-G15; genus B29-G15. The sequence continues at coordinate 1,499 of CAYOTZ010000173.1, forward strand.
AAGATATATTGATTTAGAGTTTGTTACACTTCTTGATATTTAAGATAAAGTTTAAAAATAATCTTTTTTTTATCAAGAACAGATGAAAATATACTTTGCAGGTTCTATTCGGGGAGGAAGGCAGCTAACAGAAACTTACAAAAAACTCATCGAAATTCTTAAACCATACGGAGAAGTGCTCACAGAACACATAGGTAACCAGCAGCTAAGCGAGGTTGGAGAACCAGGATTAACTGACAAACAGATTTTTCACAGAGATTTAGAATGGCTTGTAAGCTCAGATGTCTTGATAGCAGAGGTAACCATCCCATCGTTGGGTGTTGGGTATGAAATTGGCAAAGCTGAGGCTCTTGGCAAACCGATTCTCTGCCTCTCTCAAAAATCGAAAATATCTGCAATGA
>CAYOTZ010000174.1:0-1893 GCA_964407035.1 uncultured Methanosarcinales archaeon
CGCCGAGAGGTGCTTTTTGGCAAAGGAATGGTCGTCTGTATGAGCCGACGTATTTGCGCGGCCATGTATGAAGCCATCACTAGTATACGTCCTGATTGGCACAATAAAGATGATACAAAAGGCAAGATCAAGGTGGTGATGACCGGATCTGCTTCCGACCCGCCCGAATGGCAGCAGCATGTGCGGAATAAGGCAGTCCGTGATCTGTTGGCCCGGCGTTTCAAGGATCCCGATGATGAATTGCAGCTGGTGATTGTGCGTGACATGTGGCTAACTGGTTTCGATGTGCCTTGCCTGCACACTATGTATATCGATAAACCCATGAGCGGACATAACCTGATGCAGGCCATTGCCCGGGTGAACCGCGTCTTCCGCGACAAACCAGGTGGGTTGGTAGTGGACTACCTAGGAATTGCCGATTCACTCAAACGTGCGTTGGCTGTCTATGCTGAAAGCGGCGGCAGAGGGATGGCTGCTGTTGACCAGGCAGAAGCTGTAGCTGTGATGAAGGAGAAATACGAGGTTGTGCAAGGTATTTTGCATGGCTTTGACTACCGTTCGTTACTTAAAGTTGATACTACTGCACGCATGCAGGGGATTGCGGAAGCCATGGAGTTCATCCTCAGTCAGGAGGACGGCAAAAAACGATATCTCCAGGCTGTAACAGAGCTATCCAAGGCCTTTGCCTTAGCCGTACCACATGAAGAGGCGTTGGGCATTCGCGATGAGGTTGGCCTATTTCAGGAAATTCGGACAGCACTAGTCAAAGCCACCGTGAGTAGCAGCGAACGTCCCCTAGAAGATGTTGAGGCAGCTGTCAGACAACTGATTTCGAAAGCGATCTCGGGAACTGAGGTGGTGGATATCTTTGCGGCCGCAGGATTAGATAAGCCTGATATATCCATCTTGTCGGATGAGTTCTTGGCCGAGGTGCGAGCGTTGCCGCAAAAAAACTTGGCCTTAGAAACCCTCAAGAAACTTCTGCAGGATGAGATTAAAGTGCGGCTCCGGAAGAATGTGGTCCAGTCTCGGGCATTTTCCGAGATGCTGGAGGAGGCGATGAGAAAATATCATAATCGTGCTATTGCTGCTGCTCAAGTAATTGAGGAATTGATTGCTATTGCCAAGGAAATGCGTGAAGCCCAGCGCCGGGGCGAAAAATTAGGCCTTTCTGAGGACGAAACCGCCTTTTACGATGCGTTGGCCGCCAATGAAAGCGCAGTGGAAGTCCTAGGAAATGAGACATTGAAAAAAATCGCCCAAGAGTTAGTAGATAGTGTACGCAAGAATGTGACTGTGGACTGGAGCAGGCGTGAGAATGCCCGAGCACATTTGCGAGTGTTGGTCAAACGCATCCTCCGGAAATATGGTTATCCACCGGACAAACAGGAAAAAGCTACAGAACTTGTTCTGGAACAGACAGAAGTGTTGTGCAGTGATTGGGTTGCTTCCTGAGATGGCGGACTTGAACTTGGTAATGCCTCTTTATTAAATTTGGACTTTTCTCTCGGGTTATTAATTAAGAGAATAACGAGGTAAATCCGTTTGGGCTATTTTGTGTTTTTACCCTTCCTTTTATGTAAGCTCTAGTTTCCAATTTTATTCGCAAATTGATTGTAGGAAAAGGTCATTGTAGATTCTTTTCTCGCCAAGAAAACAATTGCGGAAAAAAGTTACTTGTCATGCCCGAAATGGTGAGTTTTTAGTTACGCGCCCTTTTGGAACTTAGAGCAAACTTTTTTATTTTATATTGAATTATTAATTTTTTTTCACACACAAAAAATTTTCCCCGAATCTTTCTTCATCAAACTTAACAAATCAACGATTGCTCATTATTATGAACACATGCTTACTATAATGGGCAATCAAGATGAATAAAAACTTTTTTGTCTC
>CAYOTZ010000175.1:0-1838 GCA_964407035.1 uncultured Methanosarcinales archaeon
TGTTACTGCCAACTAAAGTGCCAAGGGAAAGACCAGAAGATTTCTTCAGCAAAGCGGTTACTGCGGTAGTTAACTCTGGCAATGCAGTGGCTACTCCTATTATCAATGAACCAATAAGAGAGCCAGAAAGGTGGTATGTTTCAGAAAAGTATACTGCCTCTTTTAGAATATGATCTGCACCGAAATACATTGCAACAAAACCTACCGCCATAAGTAGAAAATCAAACAGCGTCCTGCTCTTAGATATATCATGACTCACTTTGTAAGAAAAATTCTCTTCTTTTGAAAGAGCAGCGAGATAGAACATGTAAAGTGCAAAAAGAATAATACCCTCTAATTGGTTTATAAAACTGTCTGTAAGAGAGAAAAAGAAGAGAAGTAGAATAGAAAGTAACATCAAGAAATAATCCTTTCTAAGAAATCTATCACGGCACTTGAGAGTCCCGAACAGCCCTACAATACCTGTTATCAGCGTAATTTGAATAATGTTAGAACCAATATTAGTGCCAACAACAATTCCAGACAGTAAAGCCCTCGAAGCTACCCCTTTTATGATATCTATGCTCGCCACTATGTGCTGCATTATCTCTGGTAAAGAGGTTAAAACAGATAACAAGGTAAGCCCAACAAAGAACTCAGACAACCCCAATCTTTTTGCTATTCGTTTTGCAGAAGAAATAATCAGTTCAGCGCCTAACAACAGACCAGCAAGAGCTAAAAATCCGAACAAGAAATGAACTAAGAGAGCCATTCAGATAATTGAGAACATTGGCTTAATAAACTTTTCTTTCACATTCCGCTTTTAGCTTAAAGTTTCGGTGAGACATTCATACTTCAGATGCCTGTTTAGGGCTTTCAAAAACTCATTGTAATTGTCTGTTAACGGCTCTAATGAATAGTCGTCATAAGATTTAACTTTATCAACAATGGTTGATGGTTGAGTTACTGAAATTCCAGCTATCATGCAACCAAACCTAAGAGCCTCTATGAGCAGCTGTTTGTTGTAATTCTTTTGGATTTTTTTCAGAAAAGCAGCTGTAAAAGCGTCACCTGCTCCAACACATGATGCTCTTTCAGAAGCTGTATAGCTCGGACTCCAAACAATACCATGCACAGAGCAGGCAATTGCTCCTATCTCTCCCAATGTTACAATGAGAATCTCTGGTGAGTAAAATCTGAACACTTGTTCTGTGAGTTTTATAAACTCCTTTGCTGAGCTTGGGGTTTGAAAGCCTAAGGATTTTGCTATGAATAGTAATTCAGACATATTGAGCTTTATGATATTTACCTTACTAAGTAACCAGTCAATACTTTGGAACATTGACCTTGCGCTTGTGAATGCCTTTTCTCTGAGATTTGGATCAAAACAGAGCATGTGTTTGGATTCTACAAAAAGCTTTAAGGTATGACGCGGCAAGGGAAAAAGCGTTTCAAGCGATGTTATGTATACAATATCACCCTCAGTTTTAATTTGAGGCAAGCTCAGAAGAGGCAGTGAATTCCAAATGAACTTGACAAAACAATGTTCATTTTGCTGTAAAAGTATGAGCACGAAATCAGATTTCGCAGTGTTAATTAAGATATAGTTAACTCCATAGCCCATGAGCTCTTTAAGTATCATAGCACCATATTCATCATTAGCAACAGCTGTGATTAAGGTTGCTTCACCACCAAGAAGTGAGAAATAAGAAGCCACATTGACTGGAGCGCCACCCACATAAGAAGCACTGATGTTCTTATGGTAAGCTTCTGGAAACTCTTCTGCTTTAATAGTCAAAGCATTCTTATAGTCCATTCCCTTAAGATAACAATCAATTACAGCATGCCCAAAGGAGATG
>CAYOTZ010000176.1:0-1822 GCA_964407035.1 uncultured Methanosarcinales archaeon
AATACCCCGTTCGCCACAAGAACCTGTGTGGCGAGCTGGCGGTGATGGAGGCGGTAGGGGTGTCGTTGGAAGAGGGCTTCCGGAGGTTCAAGGATATGGGGGAGGCCTACGTCCGCATTTTGAAGGACCCTGATGAGGGTACAGATGCAAAAGTTATCATAGACTTCTTTAAGGCATTCGGCGACCATTGTTGGCGTGCTGAGAATGGGCCAAAAAGCCTCAAGGCGATTGGAAGGGCTCTAGATGAAGGAAGAGCTATTCTGGCCCTGGTGAGCTTCGATACTTCAAGTGGAGGCACGATCAGCCGGTCTGGGAATGTCGCGCATTGGGTGCGCGTTACGAAGCTCCAGGACGGCCAAGTGTTCTACTACGATCCCTACAGCAATAAGAGAGACAGGAGTGTATCGGAGGAGGCGTTCGAAGATGCCTGGGCTGCAACTCCAGGAAATTTTGGCTCTAACATTTCTGTGGAGGCCTGGCGATAGGAATTCTGACTTCACGCGGCAAATTATCGACGATGGTCTTTTAATGAGGGCGACTACCAAGCGGCTGGATTGCTTCCTGCGCGCCTGCACTGTAGGGTTGGCCACGCTTATCCTGGCCGCCTCCTGCGGCATTCCACCCTCACCTACCGCAAGCCCTCCAACGCGGACGACAATTCCTGCGACGATCGCGCCCGCAACAAAGACCCCAACATGCCTACCCACGGCCACTGCGACCAGCACATTGATGCCCTTCGAGGCGGTCATGCCACCAGCGGCGGGCCTGATTAAACCGGAGGAGTCCATCCTGAGCTTCGAGTTCAGCCAGGCTGCCCTCGGGCGCGAGGGAGAATTCCTGCTGGTCTTTGACAAGGAGCCTCATCCAAGTCTGCCCTCGGGGGGTGAGATCACGCTTGATATTCTTGATTTTGCTGGTCATAGAGAGCCGCTCTTGCGTGTGAGCTATGAAGGGCAGAAAGAAGATCTGGAGCTTGACGCGGTTCCTCCAGGCGATTTGCCCTCATCCGTAGCCTTGTTGGAGTTGGTGGAGTCCTACCAGTCAAAGGAGTTTTATCTCATAGATCTCACGCGCATCGCAATTTGGGGACTCCGGCATGGATGCGACATGCTCAATGGCGTCGCAAGTAGCGACAAGTACCTGATCTACTCATGCTTCGAAACGCCTAGTGAATGGTATGTCTTGCCGATCGATGCACCTGACCGACCGATCGTGAGAAGCCTGGCCGGTGCTACGGATGACCCCTTGGGCTCTTTGCCGAAATGGTTTCTGGGTGATCTGGTGATCTTCTATCCGGATGCGAGTTATCAGGCCTGTGCGGGGGAAATCCAGGATTGGAGGCCAACCTGCAAGGAGTTGCCCTTCTGGCTCGGCCCCATCAGCCCGGATGGGCAGTGGTTTGAGGCGCGAGCCGGAGAGCACGAGTACTTGCATCCAGATCAGATTGGCGTTCTAGCAGCCGAGTGTCTGTCTATTCCCGGGGCAGATTGCAGCCCTCATCTTCGCGCCTTTCCCGCAAACGTGTCGCCCCTTGGCTCAAGTAGATTCCTGGGCAACTCCGCCTGGGATCCCTTGTCTGAGTCCATCTATTACGTTGTTCACATCAATACCTTTCCGAGGAATAACGAGCCAGAAGAGAGTGAGATCTGGCGATACGACGTAGCAACCCAGCGATTCGAGAAACTGGCCGGTCCGATGCCAGGCGTGCTCCACTTCGGCGAGGAGTGGTACATGTACCAGCCCCCCGCCCCCTGGTCTCCGGATGGACGCTACGTGGCCATGAAGGAAATCGGCGGGGGCATCTACAAGCTGGAGGTCGAGA
>CAYOTZ010000177.1:0-1820 GCA_964407035.1 uncultured Methanosarcinales archaeon
TTTCTGTATTTAATACCTTAATAAAGCACAAAGCAAGCAATAGATTTAAATAATAAAGAAGCTAAAGAATGTGCCATGTATCCAGAAAAGGAGATAGTCGCATTGTGGTTAAACCAGCTTGGCTATCTTGTTATCACTGACATAAATGCCGGTAAGAACAAGCTTGTGGACTGCCTTGCGTTCAAGCTAAAAAAGGGCAAATTGGAGGAGGCATACCATATTGAGGTGAGTGTTTCTGTAGCTTCTGTTACTGAAACGCTTGATAAATTTAATGATGAGCTGGTTCAAAGAGCGATAAAGAAGAAGCTCTCTGAATTTTCTAGTGAAACATCCTATAAGAAAATGCTGATAACAACAACCCCTTACATTGAAACAAAACAGGAGATAGAAATGGTTTCTTTCGAGAAAGTGCTGATTGATTTTCTTGCCAAGTTGGATAGGAAGAATTATTCAAGTAACGTGGTTAGGACTCTGCAGCTTTTGAAGTTTATACTCCTCTGTTCTCCAGCTGAGTTTGCCGAGTTGATAAAAAAATTCAGAAAGGCTTCCCAGATATCAAACCAACAGTTACAAGAGCTTGTTGCTCTGTTGTTAAAGCTGGAAGAAGCCAAAAAGGTGTTTTCCAAGCATAAGAACAAGAAAATAGCAGAGGAGTGCTTTTCAAATTCAGTGCTTGTTAAGCCAGAAGAACTCGCTGGTTTTGTCGTGAGTTCGTTAACAACAAGGGGCTTTAACTCATTTCTTCGTGAACTGTTCAGTTATGAGAAAGCAAAGCAATTCACAAAAAAGAAATCACCAAAGCAGAAAACTTTGAGGGTGTTCCTTGAATAACACAATGAAGCGCATAATTCTTGATACGAACTTCCTCATAATACCGGGTGAGCTTAATGTTGATATTTTCACTGAGATACAACGGATAGCAAATTTTCCTTATCGAATTTACACTTTTGATAGAGTGATAAATGAACTGAACAAATTAGCTAGAGAAGGTAGTGGTAAACTCAAGCAGGCAGCCAAGCTCGGATTGCAGCTTATTGCTGCTAAGCAAGTTGAAGTGATAAAAAGCAAAAACAATTTAAATGCAGATGAATTGATTTTGCAAAGCACCAACCCTGAAACAGACATAGTAGCTACCCAAGATAGAGAATTAAAGCGAAAGCTGAAGGAAAGGGGAGTACACCTTTTGGTATTAAGAAAGAAAAAGTATTTAAATCTTATTTGAACACTCTTAGTAAAATGTATTACATAACAACTGTGAGTGACCACATAAGGTTACCGCCAAGATTGTTCGGAATGCCTGTAATGGAAGCTCTTTTGCAGATGATAAAAGAGAAATTCGAGGGCTATATAGACAAGGAGCTTGGCGTCGTTATTGATGTTGTCAAGGTCAATGGGCATAAGGAAGGCATAATCATTCCCGGAGATGGTGCTGCTTACTATGAAACAGAGTTTGAACTCTTAAACTTTAAACCAGAGATGAAAGAAGTTTTGATAGGCAAAGTCAGGGACATTGCAGAGTTCGGTGTGTTCCTCAATTTCGGAGCAATGGAAGGGATGGTGCACATAAGTCAGGCGATGGACGATTATGTTCAGTTTAACCCAAAAGAGAAGATAATAACAGGCAAGGAAACAAAAAGGACACTCAAGGTGGATGATGATTGCAGGGCCCGTGTTATTGCCATTAGCTTTAAAGATGTCACAAATCCCAAGCTCGGTCTGACAATGCGACAGAAAAGCTTGGGAAAGCTTGAGTGGTTTGAGGAAGAGCCAGCAAAAAAGGCGAGTAAAAAATGAAGAAGAAGGCGTGCAAGAAGTGCAGG
>CAYOTZ010000178.1:0-1817 GCA_964407035.1 uncultured Methanosarcinales archaeon
TTATAAAGAAATTGAAAAGCTCGTTTCACTCGCTAATGAAGAGTTTAAAAAAGGTAAAAGTATTGATGAAATTGTATAAGCTTACAAACTCAACCCTCCCCAAAAGATGAAAAGATTATTAGTGATATGTAAACTTGGTTAAAAATATGGAGTATAAAGTTACTTGGAATATGGATAACCCCAAAGATGACCTGCTGGCAACTGTTGCAAATATGTGTCGGAGTGATATTACTTTCATGCTGCTCTCCTCTTATTTTTTGTATGGACTTGTCATTTTTTTTTAGGAACATCCATGGGGTTCTTTGACTGGTGTTGTAGCGTCACATAAAAATTTGGACCTGTGCACTGTTACATTTGGTTTTTTGCCGGTTTTGCCCTTGGAAATCTCTTTTAGATTCCTTATTTTGATTTTGGGCTTGTTTCTGAGGCGTATTGATAGGGCTTTTCTTGAGTTACAGGAATCGCTCTGCTTCACAAAAAGCACTTAAGCGCATAATCAAAAAGTACGAAAACGAAATAAACACACTTAAAGCAAATATAATGCAAATTCTTAATTAACTACCCACTTTGGTAGCAGGAAGATAATTACACCAAATTAATTTTCTTACACAAAAATGTTTATAAATTGTCTGTTTTTATTATTTGAGAATGATGTTAATTCTCTGCACAAATGACGATGGTTACAGAGCTCCGGGCTTAGCTGTTAGTGTAAAGGCAGCTCAAAGCATTATTGAAAAATTGGGTGGAGACGTTGTTGTGTACGCTCCACTGAGCCAACACAGCGGACACGGTGCCAGAACAACCTTTGGTAAGCCAATTCCTTACGAACAAAAAAAATGGAACAGCATAGATGTTTATGTTGTCAATGGCACACCAAGTGATGCTGTGCGTTTCGCTTTACTTGGCCATGGACTTAAACCAGACCTTGTGGTTTCTGGTATCAACCATGGTGTTCAACTCGGCACTTCCTCAATAGTTATAAGCGGGACCTGTGGTGCTATTCTCACAGTAGCTGCACTTGGTTTCAAAGGAATAGCACTTGGTTATGAAACGATTGATATGTTGAGGATGTTTAGTGAGCATGATGCTAATCAAAAACTTACTGATTCGGAATATCCAGGTTCACAGCTCGAGCGTATACTTTCTGCTGCTATTGAGACTAAGTTGTATAATGCTGATATCTGGAATGTCAATTTTCCAGCAAAACCTACCCAGGAGATTAAAGTTTGCCCGACTATAAGATACGGCTTTTATAATGATGTTGTTCACATAAAGAATGGGGCATTCATCAATCGTGGAGAACCTTCTCAGCGCGAATTCTCAGAAGGAACAGACGCATATTATTTCAAGCAGGGCTATATTACTCTCTCGCCACTAAAGCTCGAGTTCTATATTGGAAAAGAGTTGCTTGAGAAAACGCAGGAATTGTTCAATCGGTAACAAGTATGTATAGTGTAATAGCAATCCATTAGAAGTCAATCAGACACTTGGGATTTTATTAGTGATACTAGGGATTGTGCTGCTTTCTCTTTAAAAGGAATCAAGCGCTTGATTTTTTGCGTCTCAAAGAAGAATTTACAGAAATAGTGATATTAATAATCACAATTAACAAAAACACTTAGCAGCTTAGTTTCTGGTAATATAAAAATTTATATATATGTTTATCATTCAGAGTGCTTATGAAAATCGCTTTCTTTGAGATAAAGGGTTGGGAAAGACCCTTCATAAGAAGAATGCTAAAGGGGCATGAGCTTGAGTTTTTCAAAGAGCCCCTAACATTAGATACAGCAAATCTTGCAAAGCAGTATAGCATTGTT
>CAYOTZ010000179.1:0-767 GCA_964407035.1 uncultured Methanosarcinales archaeon
GCCGAGTTATGTAGTGGATGCTGCTTGCTGGCGTCTCGTTAAAAGCAAAAATTAACTATTAGTAAACAACTCCTTGCCTTCACTGTCCCACCATCTGTAAGCGTTCTTGAGCAGCTCAGGAGGATACAAACGCTTGTCATATCTCATATACTTCGCTGTTTCAGGGAATATCTCAGAGAAAACTCTTGCAAGTTCGCGTGCAAACATAACATAGCTACGATGGCCTGCAGAAATGTTGCTGCGAAGCTGCGCTACATAGGAAATCTGAACAGGATCCCACGAGTGTAGCGCCCGCACGTAGAAGCTAAAAGGAACCAGCTTTTCAGCCACAACAGGGCTCTGCAAAGCTGCTTTCTCATATATCTCTTTCGCATATTCCATATCTTTCTTATAACTCTCAACAAGCCTTGCACTAACATAAATCTCAGGAATTTCATATCCAAGTCTAGTTGTTAGCATCTGTCTGGAATGGAAGCCGCGTCTGTGCCTGAATATATCACGGTAAGCGTGCCACGGCAAGCAAATCTCAACAATAAGCCCTGAATAGGAAAGATTGTGGTGTAAGTTACCACTGCTAAACGAGTGTATTTTCTTCAGTATCTCCTTAATTTCTTCAAGTGTTAAGCCCTTGTAAAGCTCTTCAAAAGGACAAAGCACATAAGGGTAAATAGCAGTTGCTGCATTGAATCTGTCAGAATCCATTTTGATATGCGAAGGTGTGATTATTCTTACACTCCTCACATCACTTGTGTCAAAGAATTTCTCAA
>CAYOTZ010000179.1:777-1817 GCA_964407035.1 uncultured Methanosarcinales archaeon
CACTTTAGCATTTCCATTCTCTCCTTGCCAACATCTTCTGAAAGCACCAATGCCTCATCGCTGAATAATACAGGTGCTAACTTTTTGGCTTCTGCTAAAAGTTGTCCGCCTATATCTTGTTCCTCTACCAATGGGGAATAAAGATAAGCGGATATAATCTCTTGAAGCGTCCTTGCATTAGCTGTGAACCCTAAGCTTGTCTTAACAGAAGAGAGAAGGAACATCCTTGCATAATCAAGCACAAATTTCTTCGTGCTATTGTATAATGCCTCTTCGCTTTTAAGCTGTTTTGAAAGTTCAGCTCTTTTCTTTTCTATTTCCTGCTGAGACGGCTGGCGCTGGTGTAGAAACAGGAACTCATTCTGCCATTTCTTCATTTCAGACTTGAGGGCCTTGTCGCTGCCCAAATAGCTCAAATAAGCCTTTGTATACTTATGATTAAACACGAATTCTGTAAGATTCTCAGCAGTTGTAATATACCTCTCAATCATATATTTCGTATACTCTACAAACTCATCACTTTGCAGAGCTATAATGTCGGGATCATTAACTCCTGCAGTTTTCTCAAACAGCACATACCTTGTGGATTTCACCAATGGGCTGGCAAGAGGATGTCCTGTGATGTGCTTGTCACAGATATCAGAGATTCCCTCTAAATAACCTGTAAAGACAGCGTGCTCTTTTATTGAGTTATGTCTATATTTTATCGTCCATTTTCTTGCAAAGGCAACAGCATTTTCAGTTAAAACTAAGCCGCCTTGCTCATTCCTAAGCTTAATCGTAGTAGAGAGAAAGTCCAGCAGCTCCCTTGTATATTGTGGCTTGTGTTTGTCAATGTAATTCAGAACGCGCTCTTGAAACGAGAGTTTGGCTCTTGAGTGCGTAGAAACATGCTGCATTACCTCCTCTGGAGTTAAAATAACATTAGGGTAAAGAAAACCAATCTTACCGTCAGGGTTAGTAAATAATATTTTTTTTAGTATTTCTTCCTCTTGAGGACTAAAATTATTCAAAACCAAACCAATCAACCCCTCATCTAT
>CAYOTZ010000180.1:0-1814 GCA_964407035.1 uncultured Methanosarcinales archaeon
TCTTAAGGTTTTATCCCACTGTTCAACCAATCCTACTGTTGGTTTTATAGCAAGAAGTTGATTTATTCTGTCAAGCTGTTCAGAAAGTCCTGAAGCAAACCTGCCGATGCTCATCAGAGGAAGCTGAGTGAGAGTTTCTATGGTATCAGCAAAGCGCTTCCAGTCCACCACAAGAACCTGAAGAGAATCTCCTATAATAAGATGAGCATTGTCCAAAGCATTATACACTTTTTGCGCTAAATCGCTTACAGCATCTTCAGTTACCCCTCCTGCTTTTTCAAAGGCGTCGGCATTTTTCATAGCCCATTCAAGAATAACTTTGTCAAGGCCTGCTACTTTAAACTGATCCTCAGTTATATTGAAAATCTTTTTTATGACATGTCTTGTAGCCAGAATATACTCTCCTGCTCTTTGCTTGATAGAAGATGGCTTAATAGCATCTGCGTACTCAGAAATATAATCTGTTAATTGCCTTGCATGCTTTGCAACTATTCTAGGTATATCTCTCATATCTGCATCAAGACTTGTCTTGAATAAAGCCATTGAGGTATCTATTCGCTTTTTCCATTCCTCGCCTAAAGAATCCAGCGAACTTATGATTTCCCCTACCTCTTTCAGTATTTTTCTTTTTTGCTCTGGATCAGCAGTCACAGCTTCTTCTAGCTTTTTTTCAAGTTCCCGGATAAAGCCAAGACGTAAGTCTCTAATTTCTTTCATTGATATGTCAAAAATTTCTCTAACCTTTGCAAACCTCTCCTTAGTGAGCTCTACTTCTTTTTCTCCTATGAATTCTGATATAGCTCTGCCAAATGCAAAAAACTTTCTTGACCTAGCAAAGTAATCTACAAGACCGCCGTACTTAGCTTTTAATTCCTCGATAGCTCTTAAAGCTCCTTCAGTGGTAGAAGTATCGTATTTGAAAGAAATTTCGGTATGAGTGAAATCTTCTATGGCCTTTTTAAGCTCCTCAAGGACTTTAACGGGTCCTCTTTTCACAGCCTCATCAAAGCTTATCTCATTAACTCTGCCGAAAACAAGACCATATTCATTGATTCCAGCAATAAGCCCAGGAAACTGGGATGCCAATAAGGAAGTGAGCTTGTTTTGCTTTTCTAAAAGATCGAGCCCAGTCGCATATCCTCTGTTGACCTGTTCTTGTATATCTGCGATCTCTTGTGAAAGTTGTTTTATCTCATTTAAGGCATCTTGCTGGTCTAGAAGATTTGCTAAATTCAGCTTAAGTTTATCAAGGTTGCTTGCCAGAAGCTCACCTATTGCCTTAAAGAGCTTGTCTAAACCCTGCATAGCGAACATAGCTCCAAACATAGAAAGAAAAGGCGCAAAAGGACCTGTAAATTTACCTGCAATCGACATGAGAACTCCGCTAATGGGTAAAATCAGACTCTTGGCAATTTTTTCTCCAGTAGTTTTTGATTGATCTATCCATTCACTCATTGCCGTTTTCGTTAAAGATCCCACCATAGCTCCTGCTGCTGCTCCGCCTATAGCAAGACCTATCTTGGCCCCAGTTTTTGCCCAAATGCTTTCGGTTTTAACCGGAAACATATCAGCAAACTGCTTTACTCCTTCAAGAGCTCTTCCCCCAAAAGATACCATCATAATGCCAGCAAGAGCGCCTCCAACACTTGCAAGAGCAGCTTGACCGTAAGTTTCTATATTACTGGAAATAGCAGGCACAATTCTTCTTAAGCTTTCAGAAAAAACCCTTAAAGCATCAAGAAGACCTGCTTTGCCAATAGCAACAGCAAGCTCTTGAAAAGAAGCAATGAGCCTGGCCACCTGCCTTTCGTAAG
>CAYOTZ010000181.1:0-1781 GCA_964407035.1 uncultured Methanosarcinales archaeon
GCTCCATTAATAGGAGCTAGGGACGACCGAAAAGTTACTCCGGGGATAACAGAGTGGTCGCGCCTGAGAGTTCACATCGACGGCGCGGTTTGCTACATCGATGTCGGCTCTTCCTATCCTGGCTGTGCAGAAGCAGCCAAGGGTGCGGGTGTTCACCGATTAAAAGGGATCGTGAGCTGGGTTCACAACGTTGTGAGACAGTTGGTTTGATATCTACTGGGAATGCTGATGCTTGAGTGGAAGGACCCTCTAGTACGAGAGGAACGAGGGTTCGAGGCCTCTGGTCGACCGGTTATCCGACAGGGTATGCCGGGCAGCTACGCCTTATGCGGATAAGTGCTGAAGGCATCTAAGCACGAAGCCGCCCGCGAAAATAAGCATCATAGAACACTCCAAAAACAGGAGTTTGATGGGACCGGTGTGTAAATGCCAAGCTTCGGCGAGGCATTCAGCATGCGGTTTCCAACTGTTCGTTGAGCCTCTATGCGTGGGACATTTTTTATTCTTTTTAATCAAGAATTCTTTCATAGAGTTTAAAGTATAAGTTGGATAAATATAGTAAAAAGTTTTATTCATTCAAAGAGCACTGCCTGCTAAGCACTAACAAGTCAGCACCCTGCCAGTAACTTCGCCTCTTTTTGTTAATTTTTCGAGAAATTTTTCTTTTTCACTACTATATCTGATAATTCTTGCGTGATGAGGAAGTTTCCTTACTTTAGAACAAACTAACTCTTCACAAAGATTGTTAACAGGATCGATAAACTTTTCCTCAGAAAGATGCTTTTTTGGTATTACAAATAGGTCCATGTTAGGGTAATTTCTAAGGTATAAGCTAGAACCAACAACTATTACTGCAACACTCATTTCTAAAAGACTTAGCCCTTAGTTAAAAGTATAACCAAATTTAAAATGTATGGCATTTATGATATGCAATGTTTCAATAACAGGGTTTCTATCTGACTCTTCTATGTTCTCCAGCTATATCTTAGCTTCGTCAAATTCATCTGGTGTTAGATTAATCAGAATATCTTCTAAATTGAGGTCCTTTGTTTAAATAAAGATAATTATAAAATTTACAAAAAGGGAAAAATGGATTTTATGTAGCTTGCTTTATTATGTTTATGCTGCTCACTAAAGCCCAGATCCAAACCCCAATCCCAAGCGGAATGCCTATAATCATTCCTATTAGTGTAAAGTCCAGAATCACTGAAACAACCATTAGAATTATTTGCCAGGTGCCTGTTTTTGTTTCACCTGCTACCAATGTGCCCAAGCCAGGCAACACGAGAATGTTCAGAATCAAACCTGCAAGGGCAAGCCCTTGGCTTGGCTTTTTTGTTTCCCCATTCATATCCCCAACTTAACAAGGTTTATATTTAAAGTTTTCTATGATTATCCAAATCTCTCCTTAAATCCTTTTAGGAAAATAACCACTCATAAAACTAACGACTTTTCTTGTCTTCCTTTTTCCATGCGTTCTCTATTCTAGCAATGTTCTGGGTGAACAGCATTTTGAATTCCTGAAGCTTCTTCTCGTCGTTTAGCTTGTGAAATAGGTTATGCATAAAGTCAAGCTCAAAGAGGTTCATAAATGTTATATTTTTCTTTGCTTCTTCTAAATAGCGTTCTGCAAGTGTCTTTTCTATCAGATGAAACTTGGTGTTATTCACCTGGGCGTATTTCACAAACTCGCATAGAATTTTTGTTTTTGCTATTGAATTATCTGTAATTTCATTTATCAGCTCTAAGAAGTTCAGCTCTGAGATTTCATTCTTTATTAT
>CAYOTZ010000182.1:0-1732 GCA_964407035.1 uncultured Methanosarcinales archaeon
TCGGAGAGCAGCAGCCGGAGGGCTGGCAGTTCCACCTCGGGGATGCGCTCGGGAGTGTGAGGCAGCTGGAGGGCGCCTCGGCGGCGGGGACGCTGTCGCAGGCATATGAGCCCTTTGGGAGCGTGCTCAGCAGCAGCGGCGAGGATTCCACGGCCTTCCAGTTTACCGGAGAGCAGATGGATGAGACGCGGTTAGTGTATTTGAGGGCGCGGTATTATGCGCCGGGACAGGGAAGATTCATGACGCGGGATGTGTGGGAAGGTGATCAACTGTTACCGATCACACTGCATCCATGGATGTTTGCGCATGCAAATCCGATACTTTATGTAGACCCGTCAGGTCAGTGTATTCCAGAGCTTGAGGCATATGGAGAGTGCTCTCCGCCAATGCAAGAAACTCCACCAACGGTTTCTGACAGTGGAGCAAAGGATCCGACAAATTGGATATCATGGGCGCGAATCATGCGATGCCCTGAAGGGCCGTTTACATCTACCGAACAGAAAGCATATAGATATTATGTTGAGAATGAATTCTCGCCCTACCCCGAGGTGTCGACGATTGGCTCTGCTCATGCTTATCAGACATTGAAGCATTATGAGGAGGCGCGCAGAGAGCTATTCATTCGGTATGGCTGGAGCGCAATTCAAGCCGACGGAATGATCCGTGACAGGGTGTTCATGGCCCTGGTACTCGCTTCTGAGGTTGGGAATCTTCGGCATGACAGGCAGCTATACGATGAAGCTGTGGAAGCACTATCTAACCAATATCATGGTGAGACGAAGGAGATTCTGGGTCCGATGAGGTGCCGTGGTAAGTGCAATTTGCTTCTACAGCTGCGATGGGCCACGCAGATGGAGGCGATATATGGCCGAGAGGATTTTGCCTCGACGTTTGCGGCAGGCGGCTTATGGGAATCGCATATAGAGGGCGCACAACGCGCCATTAATGGATTTGCTATAGGCGCGGATACATCCTGGTTCTGGGGAAATATCGAGGAGGAGCGCCTGGTCTGCTACCAGATTGTTGTGAAGCGCCGAACAAACACATATCCCGGAAAGCCGTATTTCATCATTTACTCAGACGAGGATTACAAGTGCAATCCGTCCAGGAGCGTGCTATGAAGGCGTCTCTTGCATTGGGATTCATAGCCATTGCTTTGGTTTCATGTAGAGGGAGCAACAATGCTCCCGTTTTGACGGGCGCAACCGAGCCATCCGGTATGCATTCTAGTCCTACATCGACTGCAGCGGCTTCAAGGACTTCGGAGCCCTTGGAAACATACCAGGCGGCTACCGAGACGATAGCACCTACTGCAACGCTGATTCCAGGAATTCTTTCGCATGAGCAGCTGAAGGAGCGAGTCGATGCCTGGGTGAATGGCGAGATTCCCTTTGCGGAAGAGGATCGTCTGCTTGATATGGTCACCGGCGAACCATTACGGCTTGGAGCGGTACCTGATCCACATCTCGATACGGTATTGCTACTCTTCTACAACCTGGGGCACACAGTCGTGGATGATGAAGAGGGGAATCAATATCTTGTAAATATGGCGGGATTTGAGGATGGAGCCGGGAACCGTTTCGCGTTTCCGCTATACAACGGCATTCTCACGGATGCCTGCCCAACGATTCACCTGGAAATCTTTGAGGGATCCCGGCAGATGAACACAGGCAAGAGCATTTATTTCGCCATCCTAAAACCGCTTGATTTCGCTCGCGAAGCAGGAACCCTT
>CAYOTZ010000183.1:0-1723 GCA_964407035.1 uncultured Methanosarcinales archaeon
CCGCAGGATCATAAGCTGGACATTGGAGGTATCGCATTCTTGTTCCATAATTTACAAGAAGGTTATGAATGGCAAAACTGGACAACAGAACAGCGTATCGACGCCGCTTTCGATAAAATGGTCGCCCACGGCATTAACGGCTGCCGGGTGGAAGCGCGCTGGGATAAAATTCAACGTTCGTCCGAAGTGGTTCTGGGCAAAGATCCATCGCAGGTTACCGATACGGATATCAATAATTTAATCAATAACGGCGCGCCGGAATGGGATATTTTAGATTACATTCTGAACAAAGCAGAAGAAAAAGGCATAATCGTTTTCATGGCGGTAGGTATTGGTCACCAGGATAGAACGCCCGGTACGCCTTCCGCACCTTCGGCCAGTATGGCGCCGGATAATAGTTCTAATTTTGATTCGGAGAACGGCAAATATGTGGCGGTATCGGCCAATGATTATTTGTATAATCTGAAACTCTATTCCAGAGCGGTAATCCGTAAGTTTGCCAACCGTGTGGGCGTATGGCAAATCGAAAACGAATTAAACGCGGCTCGTTTTGCGGAGAGCTTCCATTGGTGGCGTAAAGGTAACCTTTGGGAACAGGATCAACCGGGCGGTTTTCAGGATCAGGTTTGGAATACACTGGTCGACGCGGTGCGCGATGAAGATCCGCGTTCCAGAATAACGCATGATTTTCACATGTTCGATATTACCGATCGTCTGGAACGTTGGGCAGCCGATCTGGATATTATCGGGGTTAATTTTTATCCCAATCAGCTTTTTGCCTACCCGGTATTGGGCTTTGCCGTTGGCGAATACGTTTGGGCAACGCGCCGTGTGCTTAAAGGTCTGGGTATGCCCGATAAACCGGTCTGGGTTACGGAAACCGGTTATCCGGCCAAGACAACAGCCACCGCGCCAGATCCTTATTCGGTAGACGACGATGTAAACTTTTTCAGTGAAGAACGTCAGCAGCAATATATCACGGACGCGCTGAACAGCAGTGTTGCCAACGGGGCGAATGCTTTTTATTATTACGCATTGACTACGCCAGAAAACGACGGCGGTGACGACACGCCTTCTTTGAATAAAAACATGCGCTATTCCGGTTTAATCCGCAAAACGACTAATGAAGAAAAACAGGCCCTAGCACCGTTTGGCACGCAATACGTCGATAACTATCCCGGCATTGGCAAAACGCGCTTAATCAACCGTTACGGCTCGGAAAATATCGGCGGGCAGGTTTCGTTAAAAGGGGAACGCGACTTCATGGCCTCCGGCGACACCACCTGGCTGGTGAAAAGTATTAAACACACGGCGCGCACCGAGCTGGAAAAAACGGTATATAACGGCGAAAAAATCAAACACCACGACTGGGATGATAATATAATTTATTGGAAGATGGATAATTCAGAATTTGAAATTAGCCAAGCTTTTGAAACTCATAATGCAAATTTTGATAAAACAAACACCGGCATTATTACCGTTAAAACCAGTCTGCTTTCCGCCGGCGGTTCGGATAAAGGCAAAATTAAGTTCAAAGATCCCTGGTATGTGGAGAACGGAGCGCAGCCCGATACGTTTAAACAATACGATTCGCCTTTTACGCCCGGCGGCGGTAGCTATGCCTATTATGACGGGATATTTCTAAATCAATCATATTTAAATACGGCCCATTATTCAGTGAAAGCGCCTTCAAAGCAGACGGTAAATTTTCACAATAAGGATA
>CAYOTZ010000184.1:0-1701 GCA_964407035.1 uncultured Methanosarcinales archaeon
TTATTTAAGATTTTCTATTATATAGATTAATTATCAAACAAGACCCAATGTTGTCTCAATGCAGTCCCAGAATTGTCCCAAAACTGTCCCAAAAGTTCCACAAGAAATGAAGGGGTGTCGTCTCCAAAGGAAATAAGGGGGTGTCCCAGTTTTGTCCCAGAATTGTCTCATTGGGACTCTTTTTGGGACAGAAATTTAACAATAATTGTGCCATTAACATTAACAAAATCAATCTGGTCAAGCTCTGCCAAATAATCAATATAGCGATAGAAGGAGGATTTGGAGCAATATCCCAACTCGTCCACAATCAATGCCTTCAACTCAGGCAAACTAAACTCTTGAGAAGCCACAAGCTCAAGAATTTTCTTCATAACAACCTCTTTACGCTTTCGCTTGTACTTTGAAATCAGCTGCTTCTTCAAAGGGTCATGCCTCACAGCAAGCTTACCTTCAATATCATCCAACCTTGCAAGTATCAACCTATTGGTTTCAAGCAAAGCGGGCAGTATTTCATTAACCTGCCGCTTAAGTTCAGCCAATTCCTCTTTGAGCTTGCTAATCTCAGCATCGCGCTTCTCGAAATCTTCCTTTACCCGCTTGAAGCTCTCCTTAATCGGATCCATAAAGAATAGGAAATAAAAAAGCTTTAAAAACATTTCCGGTAAACAAGTATTATGATTACAAACATTAACAAAGGGATTACAATAGCAAAAAACTATAAATTATGCTGTAGTGTGCTATCTCAACTAAGAGGGTTAATGTTCTCACCTAAAAAAACACTTGTGTTCTTCTTCAAAAAACCAAAACAGGTGAGCCTACACATGTTCTTTGTATTCTTCCCAATAGATGTAGCTTACTTAAACAAAAATATGGAAGTAGTGGAGCTAAAGCGCAACTTGAAACCTTTCCAAATTTACGCACCAAAAAACAAAGCACAATACATAATAGAAACCCCTGTAGGCAACTTAAAATCCACTGAGATAGGGGACAAGATAAAGATAACCTTTAAAAATAAGCCACAATTCTAAAACACAAAAGGGGGGCATGGTGTAACCAGGCATCACAGCTGGCTCCAGTTACGGAGCGTTGAGTTTGCTGAACAGCAAACAATGAAAAAAGAAGAAACCAGCCGATCTGGGTTCAAATCCCAGTGCCCCCATATTATCTATTTCAGCCCAATAATAAATATAAAGTTATCCAACCTATAATCAAAACAGATGGATTCCTTGAAGCAAACGGACTTCCAGATATACGACATAATACAGCGTGAAAAACAGCGCTTGCAGTGGGGCTTAGAGCTGATACCCTCTGAGAACTTTGTTAGTAAAGCTGTTTTAGAAGCCCTTGGTTCTGTATTAACTAATAAATATTCTGAGGGCTATCCAAAAAAGCGCTACTACGGCGGCAACCAATACATTGACATGGCAGAGCAACTGGCAATTGACAGGGCAAAAAAACTCTTTAATGCAGAGCACGCCAATGTTCAGCCCTATTCTGGCTCGCCAGCTAACCTGGAAGTTTACTTTGCTCTGCTACAACCAGGTGACAAGATACTTGCTATGTCTCTTGCTCATGGAGGACATCTCACCCATGGCTACAAAATCAACTTCTCAGGTAAACTATATAATGCAGTTTTCTATGGTGT
Organism: uncultured Methanosarcinales archaeon; assembly: GCA_964407035.1. GTDB lineage: Archaea > Nanobdellota > Nanobdellia > Woesearchaeales > B29-G15 > B29-G15. The sequence continues at coordinate 1,646 of CAYOTZ010000184.1, forward strand.
AGACAAAAGAACAGAAAGAATAAACATGAGAGAGGTAAGAGAAATAGCTAAGAGGG
>CAYOTZ010000185.1:0-234 GCA_964407035.1 uncultured Methanosarcinales archaeon
AGAGAGAATTAAGAAGGCAACCAACAATAAAGTTTAAATAACCATCTTTTTTTACCTGAACTATGGCGGTGTAGCTCAGCCTGGTTAGAGCGCTAGACTCATAAGTGAGTGATGAGCTTACCGGCTATGATTAGAAAGCTCTGCTGGGCAATCTAGAGGTCACGGGTTCAAATCCCGTCACCCCCGCTATTCTACCACTATCAAATGGTAAAATTTATATCTTAACATTTATTC
>CAYOTZ010000185.1:244-1692 GCA_964407035.1 uncultured Methanosarcinales archaeon
CATTATTTTTTATTCTTAAATCAATTTTGTTATTTTAACCTCAGAGAAACCAACTTTCTCATAAGAATCAAGTTTTAAATTATAAAAAATAAAAATGGTTTAAGGTAACTGCTGTTGAATTCAGCTGTGTGGGATGGTGGTGCACATTCATACTGGTTAGAGCATCCGAAACACACTGTTTAAAGAATCTACACTCATAACACAGATTAGAGCCACCACCAACTGCCCATATATATTGCGTGTGTTGCTACACATGAAAGTCTTCGCTGACATTCATCACTGCAAGAAGGCAGTGTCGCGGTTGTAGTTGCACTACGATGTGCATACACATCAACGAGTGCCAGCTTCCCATACTTTCGTCATATTTCTTTATGTAATATGGCAGCTATCATTCAATTCAGTATGGTGATATACACCTATACAAGCCGTTTTCTTTTTGTAAACCTTATACCGTAGTACTGGCAGTAGCATATATCAGATTTGCAAACCTCAGCTTTGTCTCTAAGCTGGATTTTACCCTGAAATATATTGCCAAGAGCTGTCTTTTCAGAATGGCATCTCAACACATCACCTTTGCTTGTGATATAAACAAATCTAAAGCCTGCTTCGCATAGCTTGCCTTTGAATGAAATTCTGCTGGAGAGAATTGTTTCATCAAAATTAGGGTCTATATGACTATTAGAGATTCTTTGCTTTGATTTTGCTAAGTTAAGGAATTTCATAAACATGGCTCTTTCCTTTTCCTTGAACGCTTCAGGATATCTCGCTTTACGAAAAACACCTTTGAACACTTTGGGAAACACAACAATACCATGAGCAATCATATAATCAAAAACATAACCAAATTTGGGTATAACCTCTGGATGAAACACCTGTGTAACATAGCAATTAAACCCTTTTGATTTGAGGAAATTGAGCCTCTTAGTGAAACCCTCAACATCAAGATTGGTATTGGTCAAGTGAAGAGAACAATGGAAAAAGGCAATTCTGCTATTCTTAATCTCCTTTCCGAATTGATATACCAAATCTGATGAAAGGTTCGTGTTTATGCTAACAAAATGTTTTTTTGTTAATGCTGCAACCAGTTCTATTATATCAGGTTGCAAGAAAGGTTCCCCACCTGTAAGATGAACGAGCCACTTCTTGTCTGTGGAATCAAACGCTTTTGTAACTTTGCTAATGGGGATTTTCTTTATAGGCGCTCTGTTGAGCTTATTCCTTACATAGCAGTAACTGCAGTTATAATTACAGGCAAGGTTTACTTCCCAATCAGCAATTGCATCGTATTCCATTCAGCTTTTAAGTATCGCTAATGTTTTAAAATTTGTGGCACACACTGAGTTAGGTTTTTAAAGACCGAAGTTTAACTAAAAGCAGTGCCGGGTTGGCGGAACGGCTAACGCGCACGGCTCGAGACCGTGTTCCCGTAAGGGAGTCCAGGTTCGAAT
>CAYOTZ010000186.1:0-1683 GCA_964407035.1 uncultured Methanosarcinales archaeon
TTCAGCTACAATCTCTGCTGTTCTGTCCTCACTACCGTCATCAACCACAATTATCTCTTTTGTTGCGTTCTTTAGCTTGACAGACAGAACCTTATTCAGAATCTTTTCTATAGTGGCTTCTTCATTATAGGCAGGCATTAGCACTGAAAGCTTTACCATCAAGCTTTTAGCCAAAACTGTTTATTTTTAAAGTTTGCTACTCACCATGCTTCTATCTCAAGTTTTATGTTCCTTGTCCACTCGTCTATTATGTTTATCATTCTTGACTTTAGCTCTTGCCTGTTTATGCACTTGTAAATATAGAAATAGCCGCCCTTCTCCTGGTTTATCTGCCTCCTCTTAACGAGCTTCTTGCTCAACAGTTCAGAAAGTGCCTTCTGTACACTACTCCGCTCCACACCAAGAGTTTTCTGGAGTTGCTTAATGGACTGCCATTCCTTGTTTTTAAGCAACTCTACCATTATTCTGTAGCTTCCCTTGCTAATACCAAAACTGCACATTATTAGCTCTTTAAAGTCAGCTTGTTTGCACATGAACTGTATCATTTTAATACCTTGTAGACGCTGTTTGCAGCTATTGCACCCTCAGCTGCAGCTGTAACAATCTGGGCGAAATTGTTTGAGCCGTTCGTCACATCACCAGCAGCAAAAACCTTTGGCTTTGAGCTGGACATATCATCTTTCACCACTATTCTGCCTGTTTTGTCCAATTCCAATCCGAGCTGCTTGGCAAGCTTATTGGCTGGTATGACACCGATTTCAACGAACAAGCCATCAATTGTTAGCTTGTTGCCATTGTTCAGCACCACGCCTTCCAAGAATTTCTTACCAAATATTTCTTTTACTGTTGTGTCAAAGTGGAATCTTACCTTGTTATATTTCTTGAGAAGCTCGACGCGGTATGGCTTAGCTATAAACTCGTTGTCCCTTACAATTATATGAATCTCTTTTGCATATTCAGCCAGCATAAGTGCAGCCATAACAGCAGAATCACCACCGCCTACTACAGCCACGCGCCTATCTCTAAAGAGAGGCCCGTCACAGGTTACACAGTAGCTGACTCCTTTACCCAGGAATTCCTTTTCCCCAGGAACATTTAGCTGACGCTTTTTGCTCCCTGTTGCAATTATCAAGCTTTTTGCTTGAAACCGTTTGCCTGTTTCTGTTTCTATAACAAACAGGTCTTTGCTTTCAGTTACCTTTGTTACCATCTCTGTTATAAATTTAGGGTTCATGTTCAGTAGATGCTCCTTGAATCTCCTGGCAAGCTCCAAACCAGAAACACCCTTTGGCTCACCGGGCCAGTTGTCTATCACTGTTATCTCTGGCAGCCAACCGCCAGCTATTTTGCCAATTACCAGTGTAGACAGGTTATACCTAAGCGCATAAATACCTGCAGTAATTCCTGCAGGGCCAGCACCTATTATAGCCACATCACAGCTTTTCATTTTCATAGCTTAAGCAACTGCCTTATTCTCGACTCGTCGAAACCTATTACTATGTTATTTTCAATATCCAGAACAGGCACACCATATTGGCCACTTTTTCTGACCATCTCAATAGCTGCTTCCCTATCCTGCTCAACATTGATTTCCTCAAACTCAATCTTATGCTGAGTGAGAAAATCTTTTGCCATCTGACAATAAGGGCAACTTGAGGTTGTGTATATCTTTACTTTAACCAT
>CAYOTZ010000187.1:0-1616 GCA_964407035.1 uncultured Methanosarcinales archaeon
GTATAAAACTACTCTGGGGAACGGCCAATCTGTTCAGTAATCCCATTTACGCCCATGGCGCAGCTACAAGCCCTGATGCTCATGTATTTGCACACGCAGCAGCCCAGGTAAAACATGCAATCGATATCACCCATGAACTTGGCGGAGAAAATTATGTCTTCTGGGGAGGACGTGAAGGTTATGAAACAATTCTTAATACAAATTTTAAACATGAACAGGAACAGCTTGCCAGATTTTTACACATGGCTGTTGATTACAAGAAAAAAATCGGGTTTAAGGGGCAATTCTTAATTGAGCCCAAACCAAAAGAACCGACCAAACACCAGTATGATACCGATGCTGCTACAACTCTGGCCTTTTTGCGAGAATATGATTTAATCGATCATTTTAAATTAAACATAGAAGCAAATCACGCCACACTTGCCGGACATACCTTTGAACATGAATTAGTTGTCGCTTCTGCAGTCGGAAAGCTGGGTAGTGTAGATGCTAACCGCGGTGATTTGCTTTTAGGTTGGGACACCGATCAATTTCCAATAGATCTTTACAGTACAGCCCTGGCCATGTACATTATTTTAAAACAGGGCGGTTTAGGTAGCGGTGGGCTCAACTTTGATGCTAAAGTGCGCAGACCTTCTATTGAAACCGTGGATCTTTTTTACGCTCATATAGGTGGAATGGATGCTTTTGCTCGCGGTTTAATAATTGCTAATAATATGCTAAATGACGGCATTTTCGATGAATTTCTTGAAAAACGTTACAGCAGCTACCGCTCAGGTTTTGGGGAACTTATTATGGAAGGAAAAGCGACATTAGAACAAGCCGAACAATTCATCCATGAAAATGGTTTGCCAAAACCATTTAGTGGACGTCAGGAATATCTAGAAAAATTGCTAAATGATTATATTGAATAACCCGTTTTGCAAATTTTAAAAATAATTGTCCACAATTACTCAGATTGCTAAATTATCAATAATACAAAAAAACAAGGAGTAGTCATGGACAATTTTAGAGAAAATTTTTGCCTAAATTTCTAATGTAGAAAAGATGAAAAGTGCGCCAATTATTTGTAAATTCTGATAATTACAAAAAGAAAAAAAAGAGTACCATTTAGATGAAAAAAAGAAAGAGTTATAAGACTGTCAAAACTTTTTTTACAGGTGGAAACTTAACCAATTACTCTGGCCTATATTCGATTTACAAGTTCATGAAAAAATTAAGGATAGACTATTTATTGGAGTCCAAACTCAGCTTGCAGGAAAGACATAATCAAAAATATACATTTAGCCAAATTTTCAATACAATGATCCTGGGCTTATTAAGCGGTATGAATCGTCTGATAAAGATAGAACATTTTAGAATAATTCTTTCAAAAGATGACACGCTTTAGCGTGCCAAAATTTTTAACCTCATTAAACTTCTAAGATATTGTTTTTTGGGTTGCGGTTATGCTGCCTTATGAAGAAATTTAAGAAAAAATTTGAACAAAACATAGTAGAAATTTATTCATGTTTTGATAGGGTATTGTTTAACCCATCTTGACCCATCTTGAAAAGATTTCGCCGAAAATATACTATAATAAGTACGTTTGTAACTTATAAGTTATTGTTTTTATT
>CAYOTZ010000188.1:0-1615 GCA_964407035.1 uncultured Methanosarcinales archaeon
TGCCAGAGTTGTTTTTACTCTTTTTGGCAGGCATGCGTTTGCAGAAGCTTTTATAAACTCCAGATGGGTTAACATTGACCCTACATTTGGCTATTTAAACTGGGATTTTGAATACAGTTTACCTTTGTATGTGTTTGAGAGATTACCAAACAACGAGAGCTTGCTTAGAGTAGTTTTTCTTGGCTCTAATGGTTATTCACTGAGCTATCCAGTAGCAGACAAAATCTACAATCAAGCTTTGTTTGTGGCTATCAAAAGAAAAACAGATGGCTACAAGCTTAGTTGCAGTCAGATTGTCTGCAATTACACAGCCACCAACGACTCGTATCAGCTGGTTGCTCAGGGATTGGAGCAACTCAGGGTGGTTGGTGATCTTAACTACACACTTGGCTATTATGGCTTCTATACACTTAAATTACCTAAAGGACATTACAGGTTGGAATACTTAACAGCTAACAAGACATGCTTAGCTTATGCTGATTTTGAGCTTAACAGCGATTATAAGTTAAAAAAGAATAAGCTTTTGAATTGCGGTGACAGAACTCTTTTCAAACAATTAATAACAAAGCTGCCTTAGCTACTCTTCTTGGGTTTCTGTCTTGTATAAAATCTCTCTCTGAGCTTTTTGAGCCGTTCTGTTATACCACCGTATTCTAGCTCTTTGTCCTCCAGCATTGCTGGACCAGAAAAGCCCTGCTCTCTCATATACAATGCTTTGAGGTTTGCCTTCTCTCTTATCTTCTGCCAGAACTGATTGGCAAAGCAATCAACAAACTCTGTTAACTTTCCGTTTTTCACATTGAAGGCGACTGCAGATACAACAGGCGGCCCGTCAAAGAAACTTATGTCTGAGTTGACAGGTACTGGTGTTAAGGGTCCAACATGGCTACCACGCATAAATCCAGATACATAGTGCGTTATAGTAAATGGTGAAAGTACCTCTCCTGTTGCTGGAAACTGTGATTGTGCGCGCACCAGCATGATTGGATCATCTTTCCCTACATACTTGCCGGCTATTAAGTTGAGCCGCGTGGTGCAGTTTACAGCTGCTAGGTCACCAGTGGTTCTTGAATAAACCTTTTCTATTATGTACCTATGGTTGTTCCTTATAAGTGCTGCAATGTCGTACATCTCTTCTGGAGCATTGAGCGAAATCACTGTATCTGCATCTGTTTTCTCAACATCGATAATCTCAAAATTAAAACCTTCTGCCATTTTTGGGCTTAGCATAAGCCCTGAGTTGTGCATAGGGTCAGCAAACATCAGGTATAGTGGTAGGTTGTAAGCACCTGGCTCTGTCTTGTCAGCTTGGAATAACACTATTGTTTCAGCAGGTCTTTCCTCTATTTCCATCTCAGCTATTGCCGGGCCTAAGCCACGTATGTTACCTGCAAACGAATCTTTTAGTAAGTCCTGGCCTGCACCATAAAGCCCTAGGGATTTGGCAATCTCTGTTGCTCTGCAAAATGCATCCCAAGCTATCTGATGAATTTTTTCAGAATCAACACCCTCAGTGTGCGTTATCACAATGCCAATGTCGTCACCCACACTTTGAACGCGAAAATCTATTATGTCAACACCCTTGAATGTTTCAAGGAACTTTGCAATTGCCTCT
>CAYOTZ010000189.1:0-1610 GCA_964407035.1 uncultured Methanosarcinales archaeon
ACATCTTATTGGACAAGGTTGGGTGGCTCTGTTGTTTTTAACAATGTCTATGTGCTCAACGATAAATTAGAGCTTGTTGGTAAGCTGGAAGGGTTAGCTGAAAATGAAAGGATCTATGCAACGCGATTTATTGGCAACAGGTTGTATATGGTGACTTTCAAGCGTATAGACCCTCTATTTGTGATTGACCTGAGCAACCCTGAAAATCCGAAAGTGCTTGGAGAGTTGAAAATAACTGGTTACTCAGATTACTTGCATCCATACGATGAAAACCATATTATTGGGCTTGGTAAAGAAACAGAGAGCAACAGTTGGGGTGGCACTTCAATAGGGCCTTTAAAACACGCACTCTTTGATGTTTCTGAGGTAGAGAATCCCAAGCTCGTAGACGAATATGAAATTGGCGAGCGAGGCACAGAATCAGAAGCACTTTACGACCACAAGGCGTTCCTGTTTGATAGGGATAAACATCTACTTGTAATACCTGTGAGGGAAGTAAAAGGAAGCCGGTATTACAACGAAAAAAAGGGCTACTATATGCGTGATATATGGCAAGGTGCTTATGTGTTTAGCATAACATCTGATGGCTTTAGTTTAAAGGGAAAGATTAGCCATTACGAAGGTGATGATGACGATAGTTATTACTGGTATTACAGGTCACCATATGCAGTTAGACGAGCATTGTACATGGATGATGTTTTATACACTGTTTCATTAAAGATAATAAAAGCGAATGACTTAACAGATATAGACAACGAACTTAGCAGCATAGAGCTTCCTTACTCGTACACCAAGCCATACCCTTATCCACTACCAATTCGCGAAGTGGTTATTTAAGCTTTCAAAAAGTTTAAATAATACTGTTAATAGTTAATGGAAGTATGGCAAAAAAGCTGATTTTGCTTTTCTTTATTTTGGTTATATTTGGATGTTCCAAGCCGCATGTAGAAGAAATTTCAACTACAACCACCACGGTTAAAGAGTTTGTGGATTTAAGCTTGATTATCAACAACGAAGGAATCTTTGTTAACAACACAGGTAACACGGCTGTTGAAAGCTTTGCTATACAGTATAAGAGTTTTTGGTTTGGAAATGTGCAAGATAAGGGCATAGCTAAAAACTTTTCTTTTACAAAAAGTTACGAGATTGAATTGCATCCTGTCGACTTCAAGTTGGCTGATAACTTGAGCATTTGCGTTCCAAAAGAAAGGATAGAAAAAAGGAAATTCAACATATACAAGTGCATCATTACCCTGTATAGCCATGATAAATCCACTGTATTTAACAATAAAACAGTTTTCGTGTCTTTCAACGAGGGACTTAATCCCTGGGAGAATGAGTTTCATCTTGTTGAAGAGAGACATTATATTGAAATTGGCAATTACATAAGAGAACACTGGCGAGAGCTACTCAACATGACAGAGAACAACAGCACCGAAAATAATTAAAATCTGATTATAATTACCAACTCCCTTATTGCCCCGGTGGCTCAGTGGTGGAGCGCTTCCTTGGTAAGGAAGAGGTCGCGAGTTCGATTCTCGCCCGGGGCTTTAAAGATAAAAGTTTCTTTTTGGCCTGCCAAAATCGTCTATTGCGGTCCTATTAGAGAG
>CAYOTZ010000190.1:0-1562 GCA_964407035.1 uncultured Methanosarcinales archaeon
CGTCTTTTTAAAAATTCTTTATTATCAGTTTATTATCAATAATAGTTACTTCACCTGTTCAACAAATTTAATCGGCGCATAAATCGCTCCGCTACTCAAACGCGGCGCTAAATTCGTTACTCCCTCTTGACTAAATATACCGCTCAATACAATTTGACCATTCTCAATTGCCTTATCTAAAGTTGGAGTGGCCACGCCTATGCCATCAATAAATATGGCAATCTGTTTACCAATATTATTACTGCTTAATTCTTTAAGTTTTTCCGTACCTATTTTATTTAACTGAATAATTAAAACATAACTTTTTTGATCCTGACTAACTGCCGCACTAGCCTGCTCAATATCTAAACCACTAATACCAGTTTCTTTCCACTGCTTAGCCGCTAAAATATCTTCGGCTCTTTTCTTAATAATTAAAATATGTCTAGTATCCACCTGCATATCCTGACCCTCTCCCTGATGGGACTCCCGCTTAATAATATGATAACCATAAACTGTTTCTACCACCTGAGGATAAATTTCACCATCTTTTAATTTGTCAAAAACCACCTCCTCATACTCTTTAACAAACTGACCTTTTTTAACGCCTTTATACAATCCACCGTTATTTTTTGAACCTGGATCCTCAGAATATTGTTGGGCCAATTCAGCAAATTTAGCTGGCTCTTTTAAAACACTGGCCAAAATTTGCTGAGCCCTGGCTAAAGCATCCTTATTATATGACTCAATAGACTGCTTTTCCTGATCGGTTAAGACCACTTTCTCCGGGTCTTCCTTTAAGCGGATCTCAAAAGTAGGTGTGTTGGCAAGATACCTTACAAAATCATTTTCTACAAAAATAACATTAGCCGGCACCGTAAAACTTACCATTAACTTATTATTATCCATTAAATCTACCTGGGCATCAGTATAACCATAGGCTGCCAATCTTTTTTTGATCTGCTTAATAAAGGCTTCTTTATCTTCTTCCCTTAAAACACGGCTTAACTCAAAAGTAAACTTTTTGAGACTGCTCTCTACTTGAGTCTGCTTATCAACAGTTTGACCCGCTTGGGGCTTCTTACTAAAAATATCTTTAAAATTGCACCCACTTAGTAAAACGCTTACTAAAAGAACTAACACCCCTAAAAAATATTTAGTATTTTTCATAATTTTTATACAATTATTGATAATTATTTAATTATAACAAAATTTAGTTTTTTAACCAAATTATTTTTTTCTATGAGTCAACTCATACCATACCACCAATAACGGCGAAGCAATAAATATAGATGAATATGTACCGGCAATAGTACCAATCATTAACGCTAAAACAAAATACTTAATAGTGGTGCCCCCAAATAAATAAACAGCCAATAAAACTAATAAAGTCGTTAAAGAGGTATTAATTGATCTCAATAGAGTCTCGTTGACTGAATGATTAACCGTTTCCACAAATGTCTCTTTCGGGCGATAAATTAAATTTTCCCTTACCCTGTCAAAGACTACTATTGTATCATTCACTGAATAACCTAGTACCGTCAGCAAAGCCGTCACAAATAAAATTCCCACTTCCACATTCA
>CAYOTZ010000191.1:0-1559 GCA_964407035.1 uncultured Methanosarcinales archaeon
ACCGCCGTTCAGCACGTTAAGTCGCACCTCGTCGCGTCCCGGGAATTCCTTAAGGGCTTCCATAATCTTATTGAGGCGTGTAATATCGCCTTCAGCATCCCGGGTCTGGCGGATGTTGATTATCAGCCGTTGCTTTTTCGGCGCCGGGACGGCGGCAGGTTTCTCCGGGGCTGCTTGTACGACTGCGGGTTCGATGGGAGACTCATCGCCTTCCTGGGGCGGCTCATAATACCTTACATTATCGCATACAACGCTTATCTCGTCATCCCTTACCCTAACCTTACCCTGTACGATGAGTTCGTTCCCTTCCTGCCAGAACTCTTCGGTCTGGCTATACACCTGCGGCCAGGCAATTACTTCTACCTGACCGCTGACGTCCTCGATGACGACGATGGCAAAAGATTCGCTTTTCTTGGTGAAAGAATAACGTGCCGATATCACACGTCCGGCGGTGACGATAACCTGCCTGTCAAGCTCGGCATCGATGTTGCCGCAGAACACGGCGTTGCCGTATTTTTTACTGAATACCGGACTGAACGGTTTTTCAGAAAAACTTACCCCGAGCAATTCCTTTTCCCAGAAAGCTTTTTCACGTTCGGTGGTCTCCGAAGGGGGAAGGTCCAGGTCCGGTCGGGGTACCTGCGCTGTTTCTCCGAAGAGGTCGAACATGGTGGTCTGTCCAGTTTCCCGCAGGCGCTGTTCTCGCTGTGCCAGCGAAAGGATTCGGGCGACGCTATTAAGAAGTGTGCCGCGATTTTCCAGTTCGTCGAAAGCCCCTGCTTTTATCAGGCTTTCCATGACACGCCGGTTAGCCGCCTGTAAATCGGCACGACGGCAGAGGTCTTCGATGGACTTGAATTCACCGTTTTTGTTTCGTTCGTTAATGATAGGCTCGATAGCCCCGGTGCCGACATTTTTAATCGAACCCAGCCCGAAGCGGATAGCCGGTTTTCCGTTGGCGGTTTTTTCTATGGAAAAATCTATCTGGCTGCGGTTAATATCCGGCGGCAGCACTTCGATGTTCAGACGGCGGCATTCAGCCACGGCATTGCCTATCTTTTCCGTCTCTCCGGAATGAATTGTCAGGAATGCTGTGATATATTCTGCCGGGTAGTTAGCCTTAAGATAGGCGGTCTGGTAGGCAATCAGGGCGTAGCTAACGCTGTGGGCCTTGTTAAAGGCATAGCCGGCGAAGGGCTCGATGAGGGCAAAGACCTGCTCCGCCAGCTCGGCGGAATAATTCATCCTTTTAGCACCGTTAATGAAGCTGCGCTTTTCCTTGCGCATCACCTCGGCGATTTTCTTGCCCATCGCCTTGCGGAAGATATCCGCCTGGCCCAGGCTGTAGCCGGCGAACTCCCGGACGATGAACAGCACCTGGTCCTGGTAGACAATGACGCCGTAAGTCTCTTTGAGGATATTCTCCAGAGCAGGGTGGGGATAGGTTATCGGCGTTTTGCCGTGCTTGGAATCGATAAACCGGGGGATATGTTCCATGGGCCCGGGGCGGTAGAGGGCAACCATGGCGGCGATATCGCTGAAGGTAGTCGGCTTGAGTT
>CAYOTZ010000192.1:0-1551 GCA_964407035.1 uncultured Methanosarcinales archaeon
CAGAAGAATTCAAAACAATTGTTAAAGTAAGTGGCCTAGGAATGATTATAATTGGCTTTATTGGATTTATTATTCATATAATAAAACAACTATTGTTTTAAGAATTAAAATGGAACAGGAAGAAAAACAGGAAAAAATATTTGCTTTAAGAACAACAGCAAACCGGGAAGACCAAGTTATGGACTTTGTTGTAAGTAATGCCCAAAGAAAAGGATTAGAGGTTTATTCAGTTATAAGACCGCACGGAATGAGAAGCTATATTTTTATAGAGGCTGGTTCAAGAAGTGATGCAGAACAGGCCGCTTTTAATGTGCCGTATGCAAGAGGTGTTCTTCCAAAAGAAATTGATTACAAGGAGATTGAACATATGCTTGAACAGGTTAAAAGAGAGATTAACATAAAAAAGAATGATATATGTGAGATCATTTCAGGACCATTTAAGAGAGAACAAGCAAAAATAACAAGGATAGACAAAGCAAAAGAAGAGGTTGTAGTAGAACTATTAGAAGCAGCAGTGCCTATCCCAATAACAGTCAAAATGGATGCAGTAAAGGTTATTAGGAGAGATAGTGAGGAGCCAGAAGAGAAAGAAGAATAAAAAGCTTTAAATATCATAATCAAATTCTCCTTTAGTGATTTTAAATGGCTAGAGAGAGTATTAAGGTATTAATTGAAGGTGGAAAAGCAACAGCAGCACCACCACTTGGACCTGCTTTAGGTCCACTTGGTCTTAACATAGGCCAAGTTGTATCAGATATTAATAAAAAAACAGAATCATTTAAAGGTATGCAGGTTCCTGTTGAAGTAATAGTAGATAAAGATACAAAAGAGTACGAAATTAAGGTGGGTACACCACCAACCTCTGCCTTAATTAAGAAAGAAGCTGGTTTGGAAAAAGGTGCTTCAAACCCTTTACAAGAGAAAGTGGCTGATTTAAAGATTGAACAGATTATTAAGATTGCATTAATGAAACAGAATTCATTGCTTGGAAAAACCCTAAAAGAAAAGGTAAAAGAGGTTATTGGCACTTGTAATTCAATGGGTGTTATGGTAGAAGGTGTTGATGCTAAAAAGGCAATTGAATTAGTGAATCAGGGCAAATTTGATGATGAGATTAGGCAGGAAAAAACAGAGCTAACTGCAGAAGAGCTTAAAGAGATAGAAGAAGAAAAGAAAAAGCTTGCAGAAGAAATTGAGAGAAGGAGAGCAGAGTTTGAAAAAACTGCTAAAGAGATTATTGCAAAGATGCAGGGCAAGGATAAAGGAGCAATTAAAGCAAAACTTCATGAAGCTGGTATTCCTACGCAAATTATTAATGAACTACTTCCAGCAGAAGGAGCAGAAGCTGCATCACAAGAAAAACCTGCCCCTAAAGAAGAAAAATAAAAAACCAAAAACTTTATTTATACTTATTTATGACTAAGGTTTCTAGATAAGGATTATATAGCAATTAAAAATGGTTGTTAATGAAATAAAGTTAAAGGTTGCAGAAGCAATCCAGGATGATGTAAACAAAGGTATAGTTCGTATTGACTCCAGTTTTATGAGACG
>CAYOTZ010000193.1:0-1535 GCA_964407035.1 uncultured Methanosarcinales archaeon
CGTGAGAGCTATGCGGGACTCCTGGCAGGGCAGTGTGCCGCCGCCAATCGAGACTCTACGGTCTTGCCTCCCCATGTCTGAATTCATGGGACGGCAGGCGTTAGAGGATGGGCAATCCGCAATAGTTCCCGTTGGACAATCCTATGAGACGCTTGAGGATATTGCCCCCGCCTTGCTCGATTCGAGCACCACTTGGTTGGTTCTTGGGCCCAGGGAAAGCGGCAAGAGTAACTTTTTGGCCTGCGTTGCTATGGGTGTGCTATATACGGAGGCGCAGAACTGGCTCATCAAGGTGTACGCGCTGCGTCGGAGCACCCACATCAAGTGGAGGACACTGGATGAGCGAATCGAGGTATTCACGGTGCCTGACGACATTGTGAAGGATGCAGAATCTCTGGCGGTCAAGCTCAGGGAAGGACAGGACGTCGCGGGTGGGAAACACTTGCTTCTGCTGATTGATGAGCTTGGCGCGGCTTTTCAACCTGGAAAGGAGGCTGTAGCCAAGGCAATCGGCGAGATAGGGCAATATGCTGAGATGAGCACTGATATGTGCCTTGTGGCGTCGGGCTTACTGGAGGAACTGCGGATGCAAATAGCCTCGCCTATGATCAAGTTCTTGCGCCAGGGTCGGACTGGACTGGTCTTCTCGCAGGATTCTGGTACTTCGGATTGGTTGGGGGCGCAGCTCAGTCTGGAATATCGTAAGATGAGTTTCCCCGTTGGACGAGGGTTCTTCATCGATAGAGGCAAGGTGAAACTGGTACAGACGCCGTTCCTTGGGGAATGTGATAGCTAGAAGGCATGAGAGGCGACGGATTCAATGCCCATCCTCCACGTCGAACCAGAGGAATTGTTTCTTGCTTCGCGCGCCTTTTGGCGGGCTACTTATGAGACCCATGAGCAGCTGACCGTATTGCGAATGACTGTGGCCCGCCTTGAGATGGCCTGGTCCGGGAGTGCCGCGGATGAGTTCTTGGTGGAGATGAACTCGATCGTTCGTGAGCTATCTAGGATGAGCGAGGAGTTGTGTGAGATGGAATTGCTTCTCGCTCGCCAGGCAGATTTGTGGATCGAGGCGGACCAGCGTTGGGCCGCACTGTTCCGAGATTCTCACTGAACTGAGACTCATGGAGTTGACATGGCTTACGTTGCAGTGACGCTCGAATGTGGGCAGGTCAAGAAGGACCTGGCCTTACCTATGGAAGTACCAAGCCGCTTGATTGTGGAGGGACTGGTTCGAGTATTGCGGTTACCCAAGCGACTTGACCGCTCTTACTTCCTGGCAATGGTGGCGGATGAAGGAATGCACCGTATCCCCATCAATGCAAGCCTCGGTGATGTCGGAGTGCTACACGGTTTTCAGCTTGCCTTGCTAGAGGAGGAGATAGGGTTTCCTGAGAGTCCCCAACTCAACGCATATTTGGAATCTCAAAACGGCGATCTTTATTCACTCTCGGAAAGGAACACCACGATTGGGCGTAGTGTTCCCAAGAGTGGCATCTTTGTGGATATTGATCTGACGAACCTGGCAGAGA